>CAVKXR010000055.1:0-12447 GCA_963660275.1 Oscillospiraceae bacterium | reverse complement strand
TGTCACCGAAAAAGTGCGATTGCATTTCTGTCAAAATAGATTTGTCAAACGGAGTAGAATAAATAACCATGGCTTTAATTTAGAAATTGCCCGGATAAATAAACCGAAGTTGCTCCAAAGTTTTTTATAGCTTGTGCGATGAATTTTTGCTTGGAAATTTCGCGTTTTCCAAAATTTTATAAATTTTTCGCTATGAAGAAATTTGTCGTTCCTGCCATCCTCTTGGTTCTGGTTGTTCTT
Organism: Oscillospiraceae bacterium; assembly: GCA_963660275.1. Taxonomy (GTDB): domain Bacteria; phylum Fibrobacterota; class Fibrobacteria; order Fibrobacterales; family Fibrobacteraceae; genus Hallerella. Next base: position 12,207 of record CAVKXR010000055.1, on the reverse strand, counting down.
TTGTTCGCGTTTTTGAAGGCGGATCCGTTCGAGCCTAGATTGGATGGGGAGCGTTATCTGCTTTTGCGCGAGGAAATCGATGCGGCGAATGTGGAAGTTTTTGCCGCTGAAGAAAATTCGGAGGCGAAAGAGGCGGCTATCGAAAAACGGGATTCTTTGTGGGGCGTGCTTGTTGCGATGCGGAATCTGGAAAAGGGCGAATCTCCGGCCGCGCTTCCCGCTTCCGAAGTAAAATCGTCCGAAAAGTCTTCGGGATCGAACGTCTTTGTCTATGTGATCGGCGGATTGATTCTTTTGATTGTCGTGTTGGGAGGCGTTTTCTTCTTTTTGCGGAACAGGCAAGAGGCGATTACGCGGCAGCTTGAAAAGATTCGGGAGGAAAACCGGTTCAAGACGCCGAAGGGCGGACTAGACGATCCCACTTTTGTCGATCGCACCCGTGTGCATCGCCGCTCGATCATCGATGACGTGAAAGCTTCGCCGGAATCTTCCCAGGATGCAACTGTTCCCGTGGCGGATGATGTGGAATTTGAAAATGCGAAAGGCGAAGTCGAGCGGCCCGTTTTGCGTCCGACGGCAAAGGAACGCATCACAAACGCTATGCAGGCTTTGTCCGATACGCTCGCCGGTCTCCGCGCGCCGAAAGGCGTTCACCGCGACCCGGAAAGAGCGAACAAGTACAAGGCGCAGAGCCACAACACGCTCCAGACGGAAATTTTCCCGAAGCCGAATCCGAGCCCATTGGAAATGACCCGCTTTGACCGTGAACGCGCCGACAAGGAAAAGGTTTTGCAGTTGAACCGTCGCGGATTGACTCCTTCCGAAATTGCCCGGCGGACGCAGCTTTCGGAAGAACAGGTCGAAACGGTCATCCGCATCAAGCGCGAAACCGGGGAATAAATGCGCTACCGTTTTCGCTGCGAATATCTGGGCAGCGCCTATTTTGGCTGGCAAGAACAGAACGAACATGGGAAGACAAAGTTTGTCACGGTCCAGTCTGCGCTCGAAGAAGCTTTTCGAACAGCTCTTCGCGCACCGATCGATTTGGTCGCAGCCGGCAGAACCGATACGGGCGTTCACGCTCGGGGCCAGATGGTCCACTTTGACTTCGACGGCGAAATCGACTGCCAAAAATTGACGCGTTCCATCAACGGTCTCGGACGGGGAACCGTGAAAATCCGCGAACTGGAACCTTGTGCTCCGGATTTCCATTCCCGCTACGACGCCGTTTCGCGCTACTATGTCTATACGCTTTTTACGCGGCCCGTGGCGCTTCTCCGGGATTTCGGTTGGGAGATCGGACACCTGCCCGTGGATTACGATTTGATGCGCCGCGAAGCGGAATCTTTTTTGGGCGAGCATGACTTTATCCGGTTTTGCATTCCGCGGCATGACGGAAAGAGCACTGTCTGCAAGCTTTCCCGCTTTGAACTGGTGAAGGTGAACGGCTACATCTCCGAGTGGCATATTGTCGGCAACCGCTTTTTGCACAGGCAGGTTCGCGCCATGGTCGGGACTCTTTTCGATGTTGGACGTCTCCGCTATCCCGCAGGAACCGTGAAGGATATTTTTGCTGAAAAATTTAAGGGCGAACGAACGATGGCTCCGCCCCAGGGACTTGTTCTCGAAGACGTTATCTATTAAAAAAGTCCTCGCTTATCGAGGACTTTCTTTGCAAATTTTCGGGGAATTATTTTACGCTCTTGGCGTATTCCGCTGTGTCGAGGGCTATCAGCAGTTCTTCGTTTGTCGGGACGACCATTGCGAGCGGTGTCGAACCTTCCGCGGTGATGATGTGGTTGGACGCGCTTCCGTTGTCCTCGTTCCGCTTCGGGTCGATTTTGAATCCTAGGATCGCTAGGTTTTCAAGGGTCGTTTCGCGGACAACTCGGCTGTTTTCGCCGATTCCGCCGGTGAAGACCAGCGCATCGAGGCGCGGGAGAGCCATCGTGATGCCGCCGATTTCACGGGCGAGCCTGTAGCAGAAAACTTCGAAAGCGATTTGTGCGCCCTTGTGCCCTTCGGAAGCTTTCTGGGTGATGGTCCGCATGTCGTTGCTCAGTCCCGAAAGTCCGAGAAGACCGCTTTCCTTGTTCACCAGCTTGTTCAGACGGTCGATATCGTAACCGAGCTTCTTGTTCAGGAAAAAGAGAATCGCCGGGTCGAGCGAGCCGGAACGCGTCCCCATCACAAGGCCGTCGAGCGGCGTGAAGCCCATCGTCGTATCGACGCATTTTCCCGCATGGATTGCGGAGCAGGAACTGCCGTTGCCGAGGTGCGCGGTGACGAGGTTCAGCTCTTCGGGTTTCTTGCCGAGAATGCGGGCCGCTTCGGCGCTGACATATCGGTGCGATGTCCCGTGGAAACCGTAGCGACGGATGTGGTAATCTTCGTAGTAGGAGTACGGAATTCCGTAGAGGAAAGCCTTGCGCGGCATCGTCTGGTGAAAGGCCGTGTCGAAGACGGCGAGTTGCGGAAGACCCGGGAAGATTTCCTTGGCAACTTCCATGCCCGTTGCGTGGGCGCCTTCATGCTGCGGAGCGAACAGGATGATGCTCCGGATGTAGTCGATGAGTTCCTGCGTGACAGGTTCGGACTTGATAAACTTTCCGCCGTGAACGACCCGGTGACCGACCGCTTCGATCGAGTCGATGAGCTTTTGCGCAGTCAGGAATTTCTGGACTTCGACGACCGCTTCCTTGTGGGTCGGACAGTCGAAATGAAATTCCGCCTTGCCTTCCGGGCCTTTGGCCTTGAAGTGACCGTTCACGCCGATGTTTTCGACGAGACCGTTTGAAAGGGATTCCTTGTTTTCCGTATCGATGACGGCGAACTTGACGGAAGAACTTCCACAATTTAAAACGAGAATGCGCATAGTTAAGCCTTGATTGTTGTTTTTGAAAAAGGTAGAAAATAGGACTGGAATGCGATTGGCGGATTGAGGATTGTTTAGGGGGTTGGTCGTGCTTGGTTGAGAGGAATCAGGACACAGGAATCAGAAATTAGTGGATAGTAGTCAGAAATCAGTAAATAGGACTCAGGAATCAGTAGTGGGACATGGGACACGCTAAGTGGAACACGATGAGCGGGATGTGAGCTTTTCAACGAACTGCAAGTTGTCAGAAATCAGTGGTCAGTGGTTAGAGGAGTCTGAGCGAACATTCCTTTAACGGTCTTCCCGGAGGGTTTCAGAACTTAGAGCTTGATGCCGAAAACTTAGACTTGCAGACGTCTATATTCTGTATTCCAGAAGATTAACGTTCTCAGTTCTGACCTCTATCCACTGAATTAAATGTTCGCTGTTCTAAGCTCCAAGTTCTCTCAACTAAGCTCTGACCTTGTCCCTCAAACCGCATCCCGAAAAACTTAGACGTCTGCAGTTTTAAAATTTCCGATAAAACTCCGCCAAAAGAAATTTTATTTTGTATGCAATCATGTTGCGGTTCGCAAAACGCTTTTCAAAATTTTCCCGAATCTTTCGCCTTGCGTTTGCGCTTGTCTATCGAGGCTGTTTTTTAATTTCTCGGAAAACGGTTTACCGGGAAAAGGCCCCGTTAAAAAGCAAGGTCGTTGTTGTCGGATCGTTTCTCGCCGGAGGCGCCGGAAAGACTCCGCTTGTCCGGGAGTTTGCGCACCGAATGAAAAAGGAAAATCTGCGCGTTGCCGTGATATGCCATGCCGCCGCTTGGGATGAATTCCAGATGTTTTTTTCGGAGTTTGGAAGCTCGGTTTTTAAGACGCGGAACCGCTACGAGACGGCTCGAAAAATCGATGGAAAGTTCGACATGATTCTTTGCGATGGAGGCTTGGAAGATACGCGCTTTGCGAATGCGGATGTTTTCGTTTTGCGTTGGAGCGAATCGGCAAAAAGGATTGCGGATTTGATCCCTTGCGGAAAATGCGTCAGCTTGGAAAAGGATCATCCCGGAGCGAGAACGATTCGATGCTCTCGGTTGGCGGATAATTTGTACGAAAATAAAGACGTAAAGAAAAATTGGAATGTTGCGTTCGGCATTTCGACAGTTCAAAACAGCGATGGAAATTTTTTACCCAAAGGCGCGGAATGTGCTGTGGTGACGGCAATCGGCGACCCGGATCGGTTTGCAAAGGATGTAGAGGCGAATGGATTTTTCGTCGCTGGGAAAGTTTTTTTGTCGGATCATTCAAAGCGTTTCGTACAAATTCTGCAATGGGAATTGCAAAGCGGGCTTCCGATTGTGATGACGGAAAAGGACTGGGCGCGCCTTTCCGAAAAGCTGAAAAAAAATCTGCGCCTGTTTGTTGCGCGGGAGCGAGTTGTTTTTGGCAATGCGCTTGAAAATTACTTGAATGCGCTTGCCGGCGGCGCTTTTAAAAATCCGCCTTCGATGTTGTAAACGGTAAAGCCTTGCGCGCTTAGAAGCGACGATGCCTTTTGGCTGCGAACACCGCTGCGACAGAATACAAAAATCGGTTTTTCTTTGGGGAGCTCCGCTATTTGGTGCGATAGTTCCTGAAGGGGAATGTTTGCGGAACTTGTGACTGTCCCTTGCGCGACTTCTTCGGGCGTGCGGACATCGAGAAAAATTCCGCCATGCTTTTGCATTTCAATCGCAACGTCCCAGGAAATGTTCTTGTATGATGGGGCCTGGGCGAAGACTGTTCCGACAAAAAATGTCGTGAAAAGGAAAAATAGGATACGTTTCATTTTTTTTCTCCGAAAAGACTGGGTTGATGTTTCACAAATCGATGTCCATTGAATTTTAACAAAGTTGGCAAAAACCGTTTCGGTTTACCAAGTGAAATTTTTCATTTTGTGACGAATAGTTAAATTGAAGCCGATGACCGAAAAGCATTTTGGTGTGGCGCGAATTTTAAATAAGCGCGGATTCTGTTCGAGAAAGGAAGCGGAAGCTCTTGTTCGCAGCGGTCGCGTCTCGCTCGAAGGGAAGACCGTTTTCAATCCCGAAGCTCCTGCCCAAACGGATTCGACAATCGCGGTCGATGGCCAGCTTGTCTTGCCGCGAGAACCGCTTTACTTTGTGATGAACAAGCCTCGCGGAATCGTTACGACGGCATCCGACGAGAAGGGTCGCAAAACGGTCATGGATCTGCTCCGCGGAAAAATTCCGCAGCACGTTTTTCCGGTGGGGCGGCTTGACAAGGCGAGCGAAGGGCTTTTGCTCTTTACGAACGACACCGCTTTCTCTGACCGGATTCTTTCTCCCGAATCGCATCTGGAAAAGGAATATCATGTCCAAATTTCTCGGCTTCCGTCAAACGAGGAACTTTCGAAAATGCGGAACGGCGTTCAGGTCCCTCCGCGGGTCTTCGGAAATTCTCCGGAAAAAATGTGCATGGCGGATGTCCAGCTCTTGCGAAAAGGCGAAAAGAACGCTTGGCTTTCGGTGGTGCTGCACGAAGGAAAGAACCGGGAAATTCGCCGTATCCTGGAATGTTTTGGCATCGAAACGCTTCGACTTGTCCGCGTCCGCATTGGCTCGTGGAAACTGGGAAACCTAAAGCCCGGAGAAATCCGAAAAATTATTCCGTGAAATTTTTCCCACAAAAAAAGGCGCCGCTTGCGCCTTTCCTTGTCTTCTTTTCGAAACGTTATTTTCCCAGAAAGCTTTCACCGCTTTCGACGCTGTTGTAGATGAGCGTGTTGATGGTCATCGGACCGACACCGCCCGGGACCGGCGTGTAAGCGCTAGCGATTTCGTCGAGACCTGCCTTTTCGATGTCTCCGACACCGCCCGGATGGTAACCGGCATCGATGACGACTGCGCCTTTCTTGATCCAAGCGGTTTTGATAAACTCGGGCTTTCCGACGGCTCCGACCAGGATGTCCGCTTCGCCGACGAACTTTTCGAGATTCTGTGTCTTGCTGTGGCAAATCGTTACGGTGCAGTTCGCTCCGAGGAGCATCATCGCCATCGGCTTTCCGAGGATCGCGCTGCGACCGACAACCACGGCGTGCTTTCCTTCGAGCGGAATTTCGTAGGCTTTCAGGATGCGCATGATTCCCGCGGGAGTTGCGCTGCCGTAAGCCTTTTCGCCCATCGACATCAGCCCGAACCCGAGACATGTGACGCCATCGACGTCCTTTCTGCGTTCAATCGCTTCGAAAGCGGCGCGTTCATCGATGTGGCGCGGAACAGGGTGCTGGAGCAGGATGCCGTGGACATTTGGGTTTTCATTCAGCTCTTCGATTTTGGCGAGCAGTTCCTCGGTCGTCGTCTGTTTCGGCATATGGACGGGCAGGCTTTCCATGCCGACCCGCGCACAGGCATTCCCTTTCATTTTTACGTAAGTGGCGCTCGCCGGATCGTCGCCGACAAGGATCGTGGCGAGAATCGGGGTTTTCCCGGTGCGAGCCTTGAGCGCATCGACGCGGGCTTTCAGTTGGACTTCGCATTCCTTGGCGAGTTTTTTTCCATCGAGGATAAGAGCAGACATAGGTTCTCCGTTTTTCCTCAAAAATAGTAAGGACTTATCAGGTCGGATATTCCGACTGCGATGAAAATCCACGGATAGGAAAGCGGTCCCGGAAGCCATCCTGTCTTGTTTGCAGGAAGTTCTTCTTCGACCGGTTGGGTCATTTCTTCCAAAAGCTTTGCGCGATTTTTATTCTGAAATTTTTCAAATTCGAGCGGTGTCCGTACGAGCCTTGAAGCCCGTGCCGAGGATGAAAACAATCTGCCGTTCAATCGCATATACAAACCCCTAAATGAGACAAAACGCACCAGCGTTCCGCCGTTTTTCACTCAAATCCATCCGTATGTAAATTTTAGGAAAACTTGTGAAAAAAGTAAAGGGCCGAGGAGAATTTTTCCGCAGCCCGCTATCGAAACTTGTTTGCCGTCACACCTAGAGTTTCTGGCTCATGCCGAACCGGAAATTCAACGTCACCGAAAGAACTCCAGCCTGAATCCACTTTTCCGCGGTCCTGTCAAGAGGCTTGTATTCGTTGATGCCGAGCGGCAGCTGCAAGAGATGCCCGTAAGAAAACGAGAGCAAAAAATTTTCGGTTATGGTATATGTCAGGGCGAGTGAGAGCATACAGCCGATACCCACCAGGTTTTCGGTCTGTTCGTTGTCGTCGGAATCGACGTGCAGATAACTGACCGTGGGCGAGAATTTTCCTTCGAGAACCATGTAACGCTTCGATATAAATTCAGGGCCGACGCTGAGCAGCGACCAGACGGCTCCGTAGAGCGCATCATCCGAACCCAGGGCTGCGGGACTGACGATGACATATTGCGGAACGAGAATCATCCAGAGCGGGGCGAGGTGAACTTCGCGCATCGTGTTGAGGTAACGCCTGTACTTGAGCGGGATCTTCTCTTTATTGTCCTGGAGCGTTTTGGGGGTGACGACTCCATACGGGGCAAGGTTGAATCCGGTGTGAAACTCTCGGCCTGCGACGCCCGGAATCCAGAAAAGGGTCGGGCCGATACCCGCATTGAAAGGAACTTCGACACGCGTAACGGGCCGCGCCGCGTACAGGGAGGCGCTAAATACGGTCAAAAAAAAGAGCGAAATCCATTTTTCCATTTTAAAGTTCCTAAATTAGATTTCAAATCACGGGTATTTCTAAAAGTCCATTTCGGGTTTAGCCCAAAGCGGCTTCTAGGGATGCTTTTTTCATCGAGGATTAAAATATGAAATTATGGACAAACAGTATTTTGACCGCTGCGGTTTTTGGAACGTTAATCGCATGCTCTAACGCTCCGAAGCCGGAAACCGCCCCGGCAAAGGCTCCGTCCCAGGATACGACGGCGGTCGCCCTTCCGAAAAAGGACACGCTGGTCACGCCGAAGGACCGCTATAGCTACGCTCTCGGCATGGACATGGGGCGTGCGATCAAGAACGTCGATGCGGATATCGATAAGGAGCTTTTCTTAAAGTCTCTCCGCGATCAAATCGAAGGAAACCCGCTTCTGCTCACCGATTCCCAGGCGGACAAGGCTCTGCAGGAACTCGTTCTCCAGATGCAGGTGGAACGCGAAAAGAAGGCTGCGGCTGCGGCACAGGCCGCTCTGGATTCCCAAAAAGTCTTCCTGGAAAAGAACAAGGCTGTGGAAGGTGTCGTTACGACGGCGAGCGGGCTTCAGTACAAGTATATTGTCAAGTCGGCGGATTCGACGGCGAAGTCCCCGAAGCTCACGGACAAGGTTCGTGTCCATTATGCGGGAACCCTTCTCGACGGAACGGAATTCGACAGCTCCATCAAGCGCGGCGAACCGCTCGAATTTCCGGTGAACGCGGTGATTCAGGGCTGGCAGGAATTGCTGACGCTGATGAAGGTCGGTGAAAAGGTCGAAGCGTGGATCCCGAGCAATCTGGGCTATGGCGCAGACGGCGCTGCTCCCGTAATTCCCGGAAACGCCCTTCTGGTGTTCCAGGTGGAACTTCTCGACATCGTGTCAGAGGCTCCGGTCGCCGTGGATTCTGCCGTAGCGGCTCCGGCTGAGGAAGCGAAAGCGGACAGCGCACCTGCCGTGGATCCCAAGAAGGCAAAGGCCGACAGCATTGCCGCAGTCAAGGCGGCAAAGAAAGCCGAACAGGATAGCATCAAGGCCGTGGAAAAGGCAAAACAGGATAGCGTTGCCGCGGTGAAAAAGGCGAAAGCCGACAGCATTGCTGCGGTCAAGGCGGCAAAGAAGGCAGAGCAGGACAGCATCAAGGCTGCGCAAAAAGCGAAGCAAGACAGCGTCGCTCAGGCGAAAAAGGCTCGCCAGGATAGCATCGCCGCGGTGAAGAAGGCAAAGGCCGACAGTATCGCCGCGGTCAAGGCTGCTAAAAAAGCCGAACAGGACAGCATCCGGGCAGCCAAAAAAGCGGAACAGGATAGCTTGAAAGCGGTGAAAAAAGCCGAGCAGAAGGCGAAGCAGGACAGCATCAAGGCGGCTAGAAAGGCTCGTCAAGATAGCATCGCCGCCGCCAAGGCCGCTAAAAAAGCCGTAAAGAACATCATCAAGGCCGTGGAATAATCGGGCTTAAAGCGGTTCTTTAAAAATGAAAAAGGGCAGGTCGGCGACCTGTCCTTTTCTTTTTTGGGAAAATTTTAGTGTTCCGCAAGGCGGATCGCTTCGAGCATTTCCTTGACCGCCTTGTCCATTCCGACGAGTACCGCTCGACCAATAATGCTGTGTCCGATGTTCAGCTCCTCGATGCCGTCGATGCTTGCGATGTATCCGACATTTCGATAGTTTAGGCCGTGGCCGGCGTTTACGCGGAGACCGTATTTGCGGGCGAGAACCGTCATGTCCTGGATAGCGGCAAATTCCCGATCGACGTCCGCTGCGGATCCCAGGTCGAAAGCGTTGGCAAAATGTCCCGTGTGAAACTCGGCAAAGTCCGCCCCGATTTTTTTGGCTGCCTTGACCTGGTCCGTATCCGGGTCGATGAACACGCTGACGGCGATATCGTTGTTCTTGAAAGCGGCGACGGTTTTGGTGAGATCGTCGATTCGGGCTGCGACATTTAAGCCGCCTTCTGTCGTGACTTCTTCCCGGTGTTCCGGGACGAGCGTTACCATGTCTGGCTGGATATCAATCGCCAACTGGATCATTTCCGGGACGGGTGCCATTTCCATATTCAAGTGGGTCGTCACGATTCCGCGGAGCAGTCGGACATCGCGTTCCTGGATATGTCTTCGGTCTTCGCGCAGGTGCGCCGTGATTCCGTGGCATCCGGCAAGTTCCGCAAGAATGGCTCCGGCGACAGGATCGGGTTCGCGGATCTTGCGCGCTTCGCGGATGGTTGCAATGTGGTCGATATTGACTCCGAGTTTTGCAGACATAGATGCCTCCTATTCGGTTTGGAAAATTTGGGACAGAGGAACGATTTCCGTCCCTTGGGAAAAGGCTTCGTCTTTCAGGTTTTCAATCGCCTTGAAGGATTCTTTTGAAAGCGGCAGCAAGAGAATCGCTTTCCCGGATCGCTGAGCGGTCTTCAAAACCTTTGAAACGTAGATGGCATGCGTCATCCGGGAAATGTCGAGCGGGGATTCCGCGCGGCATTTTACGCCCATGCTTTCGCAGACTTCAAGCGTTTTGGAATAACGGTTGGACGAAAGATCCATAAACCAGAGATTCTTTTCTTTTAGCGGTCCGAGAACGGCTCGCAGCAGGGCCTTTTGCTCTACGGCTCGGCTTCCCTGGCGTGTCGCTATTCCCTGTGCGTTTGGAACCATGGACAAGGCGTCCGAAACGAGTTCCCGAATTTCGGCATCGGAAAGATGGATGCGGATGGTGGATTTGGAAAGGGCTCTTGACTGGAGCGCTTTGTCTTCCATCGGAAGCCAGATGATAGGCGTGTAATTTTGCAATTGTTTTAGGTCGGCGCTTATCGAAGCTTTTTCCACAGGCGTTACCAACATGGAGTATGGATAGCTTAATTTGTTCAACTCTTCGATGTACTTCGAAAGCTTCGAACTGGCGTAAAAGCCGACCGCCAAGCGGGAAGTGTTGTCGCTAAAGCTATCCGCCACTTGCAATTCGACCCGGAATGTATCTCCGAAAGGCACGGTGAAGTCAATGTTTGCCGAGGCGTTTCCGTTCTGGCGTGAAAATTCTTCCATATAGAGAACTTTTCCGCCGAATTGATTTAAATGTTTTTGGGCGCGAAGCAGATAGTTTGGCAGGGAAACTCCGCGTCCGACTTTCCAAATTTCTCGTCCATCTTTTTTCTTTTTCGGCAGAACCTTGATAACCGGAATTTCGCTTCGGAGCTTTTCCATGTAAGGCTCGGCGTCGGCTGTTCTCGGTGCGGCTTCCAAGATTCCTGTCGCTACCAGCGTATTTGACAGGGCTTCCCCGTTTTGCCATGCGACGAAAGCTCCCGCCATGACAATTAGAAAGCAAAGCAATGCGACGATGACGTTCTTGTTTTTCATGCGCCATAAATATAGCTACATTAAAAAGCGATGCCTATTCTCTGTGCTCTTGTCGGCGCCACCGGCGTAGGAAAAACGAAAAGTTCCCTTGCAATTGCCAAGGAGTTTCACGCTGAAATTATTTCGATGGATTCCCGACAGATTTACAGGGGATTCCGGATCGGAACCGCTCAGCCGTCCAGGGAAGTTCTTGCCGAGGTCCCACATCATCTGGTCGATTTTCTTCCTCCCGAAGAAAGGTTCTCTGCGGGAGACTTTGTGCGTCACGTCAAGGAAATTCTCGAAACGAATCCGACGAAATCCTATATCCTTGTCGGCGGAACGGGACTTTACCTGCAGGCGCTTACCGAAGGGCTTGCGGAAATCCCGAAGGTCTCCGAAAAAAATCGTCTCGAATGTGAACGAATGCTTGAACGCGAAGGCTCCGCGTCTTTTTACGAGAAGGTTTGTAAAATAGATCCCGAATCGGCTCAGGCGCTTTTGCCGCAAGACCGCCAGAGATTGTTGCGCGCACTTGAAGTCTTCTTGGAAACCGGGCGTAAATTTTCCGAGATTCGGAAAAGTCGTGTCGGCGGAATCGGTAAGGTTAAGACTTTTTGGCTTTCGAGAAATCGCGAAACGCTCTACCGTCGAATCGATGAACGTGTCTTGCAAATGGTTTCTGATGGCTGGAAAGAAGAAGTTGTTAATTTGTACGAAACCGTTCCCATGGACGCTCCTGCGTGGCAAAGCCTAGGCTACCGTGAATGGACTCTCTACCTTGAGGGAAAGCTTCGCCAAGAAGAACTCATCGATAGCGTACAGAAAGGTTCCAGGCATTATGCAAAGCGCCAACTCACATGGTTTCGCCATCAAACGGAAGCCGAAATTGTCAATCTGGATGAAAATCTTGAGTGTGGCTTAGATAAAATGATTCGAGAAATCGCCAAGCTTGTGTAAAGCTTCAAAAGCCGTTGATATCCAGAGCATCTATTTCCCCACGATTCAGCGGCAAAGGCTTGTTTCTAGGCGAAATTCTTGAGGGATATGGGAAAATTTCTGTTATAAAAGCCCGGAAATACGTGAATACCAATGGAATTTTGTTTTGTCCGTAAAATTTTAGAGGAAATTTTCATCTTTTGGAAAAATTTCAACGAGTGTTTTGGAAATTTTTGGCGTTAAAATTGAAAAATCTAGCCTTGGGGATGTCTTCCGCATAAAGAATCTGTGAACTGATTGTTTACAGATGGGAGATAATATGATATTTTTGAAGGAAATCCCCTAGGATAGCTATTGCAAGCGAAAAGCAAGCGAAAAAGTGTGCCGGAGGCCTTGACGGCGTGGGG
>CAVKXR010000054.1:0-12639 GCA_963660275.1 Oscillospiraceae bacterium | reverse complement strand
ATTCAATTCTTGCCATAGTGGTTCCTTTTTGAGTGCTACTATCAAAAAAATACTAAAAATTTTTTAGAGAGTAAATTGATAAAATTTTACCAATTTCCCAAAGGTTACGCTTTGGTATGTATCGCACATTTTTGTGCTTTCTTGTTTTTAAATGAAACCCGTGCTAAATTAACGCTGTCTTTTAGAGAGTAACTCTAAAACAGATACAAAACATTAACAAAGGAAGTCTATATGACAAAGACAACGATTGCGGCAACGATGATTTCGGCTGTGATAGCCCAGGCGGGAAATTTCACATCCTATGATTACGGAGCATTCAAATTGCACGTGTATGATTCCGGAGATGTGATGGGCGATGCGAGCTATATCGTGGAGGGCGAAAAAGAGCTTGCTCTTTTGGAAGTACCGCTGTTCAAGGAAAATGCGAGTGAGTTTGACGCTTATGTTTCAAAAATCGGGAAACCTGTTGTTGCCGTGATTGCGGATTATCACGAGGGCGCACGGCAAAAGGCGAAGCTCTATGTAGCGGAAGGGATGAAGTCTTTTCTTGTCGGACCTGTCTATGGCGGAATGATCGCCGGTTTTCAGAAACAGTGGGGCGATAAGATGGTGACGCTGCCGGAAGTGGATTCGGCGGCGGAAATTTCGTTCGGAAAAACGGTTACGTTGGCTGGCGTTGATTTCCGGTTTGAAAAAGGCGCTTTGAGCGATTTTCCGGCGGCGAGCATTCTTATCGGCGGAAAGGTTTACATGACGCATTGGGTGCCTTCCAAATCGCACCCTTCGCCGTTGCAGATTTCAAGCCTCGCCGCGATCGATGCGGAAATCGTTGCGGCAAAAGCCTCGCTTTCGTCTGGAGCGGAACTTTTCGTGGGCGGCCACGGCGGGGCTGCGACAAAGGATGAAGTCGAATTTAAAATTTCCTATCTGGAAAATTTGAAACGGCTCGCTTCGCAGTCGAAAGATGTCAAAAGTCTCGCCGATGCATTGAAAAAAGCGTATCCGAATCTCGCCGGCGAATCCAATGTGGAAGGGCTTTCCCAAGTGTTGGTTCGTTAAGGTGTGAGTGATTTCATTCCCACGTCATTCCCGTGCCCGTTACAATGTCATTCCCCGGCTTGTCCGCCGCGGCGGACGCAGACACGGGAATCTCTGGAGGATTGCCGGGTCTATGCCCGGCAATGACAGGTTAGCGAGCTTGCCGAGCTAAGCCCGATAATGACAGTTAAATGGTCCGCTCAAACACCTGCGTCTCTTTTACTATGCCTGCTCTAACCACTGTCTACTGATTCCTCTCAACTATTCACTAAACTCAGACGCCCTCGTCCCGCTTAGCGTGTCCCGCATCCCATTCTAACCACTATCCACTAAGCCTTCGCTTCCAATCTTCTCTTCTAACAACTACTCCCTAATCCCTAATTTCTATATTATAACTATGAAAAAGTTTTTTTTGATAGCGTCCCTTTTTTGTGCAAGTTCTCTGTTTGCCGCCGCCCCGAAAGTTTCCAAAGCCTGTTCCAAGGCGAATGGGGAAAAAGCCTGTTCGGAATCCCTGATGGAACTTGCGGAACGGGGAAAGTCGGGCGATACGCTGGCGATTGAACTTTATGGGAAGACGCTCGCTGCGGTTCGAAAAAACAAAAAGTTCATGAAGCCCGTGATGGTCAAGGTCGATACGCTTTTGTGGGAACCGTGCAAGAAGAAGGAAGTCGCGGCTTGCCTGGAAGCTTGCACGGCTCGGACCGATTCGTCTTTTTTGCGCGAGGACGCTCCGGATTCAAGCGCCTGTGCGGCTTCTCCGCAGAAACTCGTTTTCAAAAAAGTGAATGTTCCGACGCCTTCGCGAATGCAGGTTTTGATGGATTCCTTGAACCGGGACGTTTTCTGGAATTCGCCGTTCGAATTCGCGAAACGCTGGAATTCGGCGTTTGATGATTCGACATTTATGCCTTTGGATTCCGTGACAGCGGAAATTCTTTCTGCAGATCCGGCGGATTTTGCGCTGGCGAAAAAGCGCTTTTATTACTGCAACGCTTTTGGGGATTCGCTGAACTCTCGGCTGGATTCCCTGAATGCGCCTGTCCGCTGCCCGGTCATCGGCAGCGTAACCGATCCGCGGGACGGTCGCTTGTATCGCGTGGAACGTTTTGGCGAAAAAATCTGGATGATAGACAATCTCGCTTTTGATATCCCGGATTCTTCCGCATGCTATGACGGCGATTCGCTGAACTGTGAAAAATATGGAAGGCTTTATCCGTTTGAACAGGCGAAACAGGCTTGCCCCGAAGGATTCCGGACGGCGACGGACGAAGACTTTGAAAGCCTTTCCGCGTCGGATGTCGCCGATTTTTCTGTTACGGTCGCATTCGGCGGCTATTTCAACCAGAACGGAATTTGCGCATTGGCGGGCGAAGGAACCTACTTCTGGACCGCTTCCGAGGAAGATGCTTCGCGCGGCTTTGTCAGGAATCTTTTCGCGGATGCGAACGCTCTGGAAAAGGCCTCTGTCGATAAGAAATTCGGGCTTTCCGTCCGCTGCGTGCAGGAATAGGTTTTGTCTCCGATGGATTTTCGACCGAATTGTGGTTTGGAAACCTGGAAAGCTCGTCTTTCGCTTTCCGAAAAGGTCCGGGATTTTTTTAAAGCTCGCGGTGTTCTGGAAGTGAATACGCCGGTGCTTTCGCGCGCAAGCGGAACGGACGCTCACCTGGATTATTTCGAGACGCTGGGAAAGCCGGTCCGCTACCTGATGACAAGTCCCGAGTTTCACTTGAAGCGGCTTCTCGCTGCGGGTTTTGGCGACATCTTTGAAATTGCCCACGCTTTTCGCGTCGATGAAGTCGGCCAAAAACATAATTCGGAATTTGAACTGGTGGAATGGTATCGCGTCGAGATGCCTTTTGAAACCTTGATGGAAGAAGTCGAAGACCTCGCTGCGGAAATTCTCGGGAAGCCGGTGAAGGCGGAGCGTCTCCGTTTTCGCGATGCGTATTTGCGGTATGCCGGGCTGGATCCTTTTACGGCAAGTGCGGATGATTTTCGGCGGGCCTTGGAGAAAAACGAAGTTCCCGACGTGGAAGGTTCCGATTCGTTTGTACGCGAAGACTGGTGGGACTATCTGATGGTGACGCTCGTGGAACCGCATCTTGGAAAGGAAAATCCGCAGTTCCTGGTGGATTATCCCGAAAGTTGCGCGGCTCTCGCGGAGACTTATACGAATTCCGCGGGCGACAGGGTGGCGAAACGCTTTGAACTCTATATCGAAAACATGGAGCTTTGCAACGGCTACGAAGAGCTGACGGACCCCGCAGAGCAGAGACGCCGCTTTGAAGCGGACATTGCATGGCGCAAGGCGCATGGAAAGCCTGTCCCGGCAATTGATGAACGTTTCCTTTCCGCGTTGGAACATGGGATGCCGAAAGCTTCCGGCGTGGCGATGGGACTTGACCGCCTTTACATGCTCGCCTTGGGAAAGAAGAAAATCGAAGACGTCGTTTTGTTTATGGATGACAATTCCTGAGCGATTCGCCTAGCAGGCTGTCGAGTTTTTGCCGGGTTTCTGCGGAATCCAGCGGCCCGATTTTTCGGAGGGCGATGTTTCCCGAACTGTCGATGAGAAAGTGCGACGGAATCGCCCGCGGGTGCCCGAACTTTTTCATCAGGGAAAAATCCCAGTGGATGACCGGGTAGGGAATTTCCCTTTCCTTGACGAAATCGTTCATGATGTCTTCCGAATCGTCTTCGTTTACACCGAGAAAATGTACGCCGCAGGGAGCGTATTCCCTGTACAGCGATTTCACAAGGGGAATTTCCTGGTTGCAGTAGGCGCACCAGGAAGCGTGGAAAATGAAGAGATGGATTCCTTCGTAGCCTTCGATTTTTTCGGGAATGCGGTCGTAGGCGGCGTCGCTGCACGACGTTTCGCAAAAACACCACAGGGAAAAAAAAGCGAGCGCGATTTTTGAAAATAATTTCATCGAAACTTCAATTTAGTTATATTCAAAACATGGCTTACAATATCCAAGAACTTTTGGCTGAAATGGTGAAGCGTGGCGCTTCGGACTTGCATATTACCGCGGGGATTCCTCCGATGCTCCGCTTGGCGGGAAAGCTCGCGCCGATGGGGACGGAAAAGCTTTCCCCGGAAGAGACGATGCGCATGACTTACAGCCTGATGAACGATCTGCAGAAAAAGTCTTTTGAACAGAACAAGGAATGCGACTTTTCGTTTGGGATTACGAACCTTGCGCGTTTTCGTGCGAACGCTTACTTGCAACGCGGCTGTGTCGCGCTCGCGCTTCGGATTATTCCGCTCAGGATCAAGACTTTCAAGGAGCTGGATCTTCCGCCTATCATCGCGGAATTTACGACGCGACCGTCCGGACTTGTCCTCGTGACGGGTTCGACGGGTTCCGGTAAATCGACGACGCTCGCTGCGATGATCGACAAGATCAACAAGGAACGCCACGAGCATATCTTGACGATTGAAGACCCGATTGAATTTTTGCACAGGCACCAGAACTGCATGGTGAACCAGCGCGAAGTCGGAAACGATACGAAAAGCTTTTCCCAGGCGCTCAAGATGGCTTTGCGGCAGGACCCGGATATCGTTCTCATCGGCGAAATGCGCGATCTCGAAACGATCCGCGCCGCTCTGACGATCGCGGAAACGGGACACTTGACGCTGGCGACACTCCACACCAATTCCGCGGTCCAGACGATTAACCGTATCGTGGATGCTTTCCCGCAGGGCGAACAGCAGACCGTCCGGACACAGCTTTCTTTCGTGCTCCAGGGTGTCGTTTGCCAGATGCTCCTTCCGAAAATCGGCGGCGGGCGTGTGATGTGCTATGAAGTGATGAATGTCACCCCGGCGATTCGGGCGCTGATCCGCGACAACAAGACGCACCAGATCGGTTCGATGATTGAAATCGGCCAGAAGTTCGGGATGAACACGATGAACATGCGGCTTGCGGAACTGGTCCGTCAGGGCAAGCTGGACCATTTCGAAGCGGTGGCAAAGTCTCCGGATCCGGCGCAGCTCGAAAAAGACCTCGAAAAGTTGGGAGTTTAACCGATGCCCGTTTTTCTCTACAAGGCGCAGAATACCCAGGGAAACCAGTTTGACGGCGAAATCGAAGCGAAGTCGAAGAACGAAGCGGAATCGCTGCTTCGCCGGAAACATTTGGTCGTAAACAGCATCAAGCGTAAGCCGATCGAAATCAAGATTCAAATCGGTTCGGGCATCAAGTCGAAGGATGTTTCCCGTTTTACGCGAATGTTCAGTTCGATGACCTCGGCGGGGCTTCCGATGCTCCAGTGCTTGAACATTCTGGAAGAGCAGATGGAAAACCCAGCGATGAAGGCGGTTGTCCACAAGCTCACGATGTCGATCAGCGGCGGTTCGAGCCTTGCCGATGCACTGGCCCAGCATCCGAAGGTTTTTGACAAGCTGTATTGCAACATGGTCGCGGCGGGCGAAGCGGGCGGTATTCTCGACGGAATCCTTTCGCGTCTTGCGGATTACCAGGAAGCGAACGAGCGCCTTGTCCGCAAGGTGAAAAAGGCCTTGACTTATCCGGTGATGGTCGCTATCGTGGCGGTCGTTGTCGTGATTCTCATGCTGTCGTTTGTCGTGCCGACTTTTGCCCAGACCTTTATGGAAGCGGGCGGGGAACTTCCGTGGCCGACGCAGGTCGTGATGAACCTTTCCGACGGGATTCGTGACTATGCGGCATTCTGGATTTTGGGTGCGGTGGCGATTGTCGTCGCGTTCAAGGTTATCATGAAAGTCCCGAAGCTGCACCTGGGATGGGACCGGATGATGCTCAAGATGCCGAAGCTCGGCGACTTGCAGGTGAAAAGTTCCGTGGCGCGGTTCAGCCGGACTCTCGGGACGCTTCTCAATGCGGGCGTTTCGGTGACGGAAGCGTTGCAGGTGACAGCGAAGACTTCGGGCAACATGGCCGTGGAAAATGCGATTATGAAAATTGCGGTGGGGCTTGCCGGCGGTAAGAGCATCGTGGATCCGATGAAGGAGACGGGAATCTTCCCGGCGATGGTCGTCCAGATGGTCGGCGTCGGCGAGAAAACGGGACAGCTCGGTGGGATGCTTTTGAAAGTGGCGGATTTTTACGATGAAGAAGTCGATGCCGCGATCGATGCGGTCACGTCGATGATGGAGCCTCTAATTATGGTGTTCCTCGGCGGCGCGGTCGGCTTCCTAATGATTGCGATGTATATGCCGATCTTTAGCATGTCCGATGCGGTCCAGGGGTGATTAATCACCAGATGTAATCGATTAATCGATTTTTCAAAAAAGAAAACGGCGTTTTTGAACAAAAAATGCCGTTTTTATTTTGGCACGCCTTTTGCGATAGAAAGGTTGTCCCGATGTTGGGATTTAATCATGGAGGCTTCTATGCCAAAGGTAAAGTCGGCGCCTGCCGCAGAAGGAAAACATCAGCCGAAGGTTTCGGAATTTGACTGTCTCGTCGTGACGAATGTCCGCGTCTATCCGTTCAAGGACGGGATGAACATGGGACATATCAAGGCGCTTGCCCGCGTAACGCTGAACGACCAGTTTGAACTGACCCAGCTGCGCGTGATGGACGGTGAAAACGGGCTGTTTGTCGGCTATCCGAACGATCCGTTCTACAAGGGCGAGGAATATCGGAGTATCTTCTTTCCGATTACTCGGGAATGCCGCGAGCATATCGAAAACTGCATTCTGGAAAAATATCAACAGGCGATAGCCGCCGCGTAGGTTTCACGTGTTCCAGAGGATTCGCACCAGCTGTCTGCTCGGAATCAAGGCGATTCCGGTAAATGTCGAAGTCGATTCTTCGGCGGGACTTCCCGGTTTTACGCTTGTCGGTTTGCCGGACAACGCTGTCCGCGAATCCAGGGAACGCGTTGTTTCGAGTATTCGAAGTTCCGGGTTTTCCGCTTCGGGAAGCCGGATGACGGTGAACCTTTCTCCTGCGGATTTGCGAAAGGAAGGAACGTCTTTGGATTTGCCGCTCGCCATCGGGATGCTGATCGCTAGCGAAGAAATCCAGGCGAGAGAACCGGAGCGTTTTGTCTTTTTGGGGGAACTTTCCTTGGACGGTCGCGTCAAGGCTGTGCATGGCGTCTTGTCTGTGGCGATGAGCCTTTCGAGAAAAAATGATGTTTTGGTGGTGCCGAGGGAGAACGTTGCCGAGGCAAGCCTTGTATCGGGGCTTTCCATTATTGGGGTATCGACCCTTGCGGAATGTATCGCGGCGATTGCGCCGGGTTCGGAGGTTTTGCCCGTGCGGGCTAGCGGCATTTCGCATCGGGTCATGGCGGCGGATCCCTCGGTGCCGGATTTTCGTTCGGTTATGGGGATGGACGGTGTCAAGCGGGCTTTGGAAATTGCAGCGGCTGGTGCCCACAATTTTTTACTGGTCGGTTCACCGGGTTCCGGCAAGACTTTTTCGGCGCGTTGCCTGCCCGGTATTTTGCCTCCGATGACGGATGAAGAAATTTTGGAATGTACGCGTATCTATTCTTCCTTGCGAATGCTCGGCGAAGACGTGTCTGAAAAATTCCTGAATTCCCGACCGTTTCGTTCTCCGCACCATTCTTCGTCGATGATAGCTCTTGTCGGTGGTGGTCCGCGGCTACGACCTGGCGAAGCGAGCCTTGCCCACAATGGCGTACTTTTTCTGGATGAACTTCCTGAGTTCAACCGGAATGTCTTGGAAGCGTTGCGTGAACCGATGGAAGACGGTATCATCCATATTAGCCGGGCGAGCGGAACGGTGGCGTGGCCTGCCCGATTTATGATGGGCGCAGCGATGAACCCCTGCCCGTGCGGGTATTCGATGGACCCGAAACGGGAATGTTCTTGCCTGCCGGATTCTGTCAGGAGATATCGCCAACGGATTTCCGGTCCGATGCTTGATCGAATCGATATCCAGGTCGCCGTTCCTTCGACGGATCCTCAAAATTTGATGCGGGCACCGACAGGGGAGAGTTCTTCCCGGATTCGGGAACGTGTCATTGCCGCAAGAAACGTGCAGCTTGCGAGATTTTCCCGAAGCAAGTGCCACTCCAATGCGGAGATGAACAGCGATGAGACGAAAGTGTTTGCCGCGATGACGGTTTCGACGGAACGCTTTGCGGTTTCCGCTGCGGAAAAAATGCAGCTCAGCGCCCGAGGCTATTACCGGATGCTTAAGGTCGCTCGGACGATTGCCGATTTGCGGGCGGTCAATGATTCTTCGAAAAATGTTCCGGTCGAATGTGCCGATATTGCGGAAGCGTTGCGGTTTCGGGCTTTTTCAGGGCTTGCCGGGTGAGCGTTCCAGGCGAATTTCGGCGGAGGAACATCTTGCTCCGGGAATCGCCTCCGGCTTTTCGATGCGGACCCAGGCGGCGGAAATGTTCGGAGACTTTTCGAGAAGTCGCTGCGCAGAGCGATACACCAACGTTTCGACGAGCATGAAGCGGGACTTCTGGATGAAAGTGATCAGATCTTCGGAAAGCTTTGCGTAATCGACGGTCGCTTCCAGGGAGTCGCTTTGGGCTATCCCGGAAAAATCCATCCAGAGCGAGAAGCTGAGCCGGACCGGCTGCGGTCGTTCGCGTTCAAAGGAAAAGGCTCCGAGAATCGTTTCGAAGCCTAAATCCTGAACGGAAACTTTTCCGGTTTCGCTTACCATGTGAAGAGTACAATGGAGCCTGCGATCGATGCCGCAGCGATGCCGAACCAGATGTTCCGCGCCGTGGAATAGGAATCCATCGCATCCTTGTTCTTCTTGTTTCGAGAGTGTAAATCGCTTAAAGCGGAACTCTTGTCGTTCATTTCATTCCAAATCATCGCTTCATAGCAACCGTTTTTTCCGCCACAAGCGGATTCGATGCTCTTTTTATGTTGATTCATCAGCCCGTTCAAGTCATCGTGGGCGGATTTTGCATCGTTATACTGGATTTGGTCGTAAATGCCGATGCCGATACTTGCTGCCGCAACGCCGACAAGGCCCCAGGCGCTCCACTTGCGGACTTCGTCGGCAACGCCGAAACGGTCCGTCACATCGTTTGCTGCGCTGTTCGCTGCATAGTCTTCGCGGTTTGCGTTGGAAACGGTCGCTCCAATATCGCCTTGGACATCGTAGGTATCTTCTTCTTCGCAATCCGGGTCGTTGTCGTCGCAATATTCATCGTCGTCTGCAGCCGATGACGATGAACTTTCGGCAGCTGCGAAAACGGCTTCTTCGGAACTGGAAGAGGATTCAATCGATTCGGAACTGGAACTTTCCGGAGCGTTTTCGGGAATGAGTTCGATGACCTTGACTCCGCGGTGGAGATACATCTGGCTCACGCCTTCCGCATAGATAGCCTTGCCGTCGAAATACACTTTTTCGATGTCGGCGTTAGCTTCTGCGTCGGAACTTGCGTAGGCCTTTGCCTTGACCGCAAAGCCGTAGGCGATTCCCACCGGGAGTGTAAAGGAAGAAAGGCTCGCCTTGTCCGAACCTTCGCGTCCTTCATAAAGCTGATAGGTGGTCGGTGTTTCGCCAAACGGGTCTTCGAATTTCTGCCTCACGTAAAAGCGCCCGGCCTGGACGTTTTCCACGGTTCCCGAAGTAGAAATTTTCAAGGAACCGCCAAATTCCGCATCGATATACTGGTCCGGCGTACCGACTTCGTTGCCGGAAAAACTCGGGATGGTGTAGTTATCGGCTGCAAAAGCGGCAATGGCTAAAATACCGATAAGAGCGAATCGCGTTGACTTCATGCGTGAACTCCAATAAATATCTGCATCAAATATATATAATCCTGTTTTGGGGTGGTTGTCGCTTGAAAATTTTCTAGCTTGCTTCGCGGAAAAAAACGATGAAAAACAAGGAAAGTACTCATTGCGTCGTTCTAGGCGCAAGCCATAAGACGTGTCCTGTCGCCTTGCGCGACCGCCTGGGGTTTTCCGGCGAGATTCTCGAAAAGGGGCTTTCGAGCCTGGGCAGGCTTCCGGGGCTTTCGGAAGCGGTCATCCTTTCGACGTGCAACCGGACGGAAATCTATGCGGCAACGCGTTATCCGGACGCTTTGCGGGACACCTTGGTCAACTGGTGGGCGGAATTTTCCGGTCTCGATGCCGAGGAACTGGTTCCGCATTGTTTTTACCTGACGCATACCGAAGCCATATCCCATCTCTATACGGTCGTCTCTTCGCTCGATAGCCTTGTTCTCGGAGAAAATCAGATCATGGGGCAGGTCAAGGAAGCGTTTCGGACATCGCAGAAGGCCGGTCGGTCGGGATTTTTCCTGAGCCATCTTTTCCAGTCGGCGCTGACCCTCGGAAAAAAGGTCCGGGAAGACACGTCGATCGGAGAAGGAACGGTTTCGATTCCTTTTGCCGCGGTGCAGCTTGCCTTGCGCGAGTTTGGTGACATTTCTTCGCTTTGCGTGGGCGTTCTGGGCCTTGGCGAAATGGGGAACATCGTGTCGGTGGAACTTTCTGCGGCGGGCGTGTCGAAATTTGTCTTTTTGAATCGGACTTTTTCCAAGGCGAAAAACTTTGCGGCGCGCTTTGGCGGCGAAGCCTGCGAACTTCACGAGATGGAGACTTGCCTGAAGAAAGTCGATCTGCTGATTACGGCGGCGACTTCCCCGGATTATCTGCTTTCGGCGGATTTGGTGGTGCGTTTGAACCGAAACGCGAAAACGGTTTACATCGATATCGGTGCACCGAGAAACATCGAACCTGCGGTGGCGAAAGTTCCGAACGTTTCCCTGTTCAGCATCGATGATTTGAGCCGCGTCGTGGAAGACAACCGTGCAAAACGGAGGCGCTCCGCAGAGCGTGCCCGCGAAATCATCGGGGAAGCCGTGGATGAATTTGCGGACTGGTATGCAACGCTCGGCGTGATTCCGCTGATGCTTTCTCTCCGCGAACATCATGAAATTCTGGAAAGGGAGCTTCTCAAAAAGTGGGAGAATCGCGTATCGCCAGAAGAGTTGGATCGTCTTCGCCGCTTCGGTGACGAGCTGGTCGCCAAGCTTTTGCATCGGCCATCGCTTGAGCTGAAACGCTTGGGGGCTGCGGGACTTGGATTAGAAACGCGCCTGATTCTCGAACGGCTGTTCGATTTAAAAATCGAGGAAGAGTGAAAATGAAAAAAATAAGAATCGGAACGCGGGGAAGTGCGCTCGCCCTTGCGCAAGCGGAACAGGCAAAAAAACTAATCCAGGAAAATTTCCCCGAATCCGATGTGGAAGTTTGCGTCATCAAGACGGTTGGGGACAAGGACCATGTGCGTTCTTTGGTTTCCTTCGGCGGTCAGGGAGTTTTTGTCAAGGAAATCGAAGAAGCTCTGCTCGAAGGAAAAATCGACCTGGCTGTGCATTCCCTGAAAGACGTTCCCGATTCGATGGATTTGCTGCTCGAACTTTCGGGATTTTTGAAGCGGGAAAATCCGAGAGACGTCTTGGTTTCAAACGGAATTTCCTTTGATAAACTTCGGGCGGGAGCGACGGTCGGAACGGGTTCTCCGCGGCGTGTTTTGCAGCTCAAGGCGATTCGTCCAGACATTAAATGCGTGAACCTGCGCGGGAACTTGCCGTCGAGAATCGAGAAGGTTAAGTCCGGTGAACTGGACGCCATCATGCTCGGAGCCGCGGGGCTTTTTCGTCTCGGACTTTCTTCCGAAATTTCGGATGTGTTTTCTTTTGAACGGATAACGCCTGCGATTGGGCAGGGAATCGTCGCACTCCAGAGCCTTCGGGAAAACGCCTTTGCCCGGAATGTCTCCGAAAGAATTTCGGACAAGTTAACCGTTACGGCGGCTCGTGCGGAACGCCGCTGGATGGAACTTTTGGGCGGCGGTTGCCGGGTGCCGATGGGCGCGATTCTCGAACCCGAAGACGAGGGATTTTTGTTCACCGCTTTTCTTGCCGATGCGGAAAACGGAAAATCCTTGCGGTTGTCGAAGCGTTTTACGCAAGAGGATTTACTTGGAGATGCCTTGGAAACTTTTGCCCGGAGTTTCGCCGATGAATGCCGCCTCCGAAAAATCCCGCTGCCTTCGGAAACGTCTGGCACGGAAGCGATTGCCGCTTTCTGGAACCGGGAACATTGATGCTCGTAATCGATACAAGGATGACGCCGCCCACCGCTGCGGCAATTCTTGCGGAAAAATCCAACGGCAACGAGCTTTTCCATCTGCCTGCCTTGGCGTATCGCGCAACCGGAATTTCTGTGGATTTGTCGGGTTACGATGCCGTTTTTGTCGGGAGTCCGCGCGCAGCCCGATTGACAGAAAATGTCTTGGAAAAATTTCCAGGTCCTGTCTTTGCCGCAGGAGAGAAAACGGCGGTACGCCTTTTGGAAAAAGGAATTTCCGTCGCAGACGTCGGTTCAGGAAACGGAATCGAAGAAGATTTTGAAAATTTCCTGAAGAAAAGAAAATGCAAAAACTTTGCCTGGATTTCCGCTTTGGAAACGGCTGCAAATTTGGAAACCTTGGCTTTTCGCTTTGGAATTTCCATTCGGCATTTCCCCGTCTATGAAACATTCCCGGCGCCTGTCGATGAAAAATTTTTGGAGAATTTAGAGCATCCCGTTGCCTGGAATTTTTATTCGGGAAAGGGTGTGCTCGCTCTGATACGTTT
>CAVKXR010000053.1:0-12670 GCA_963660275.1 Oscillospiraceae bacterium | reverse complement strand
GACGCTTAATGGGAAAGGATTCCTTTTTTAGGTATCCTTTTGACGCTTAAGCCGAAATTCTAAGTTCTAAGTTCTCTCAACTAAGCTCTGAATCCCTCATCCCGTGTCCCGCTTACCGTTTCCCAAGAACCTAGACGTCCGCGGTTTAATCTTTCACCAAAACTTTCTGGATTTCGAGAATATAGAGCGTGTGAAAATCGCCTGCCGCATAGTTTTCCGAAATCAGATTCTTGTCGATAAAGTTTTCTGGGGTATAGGCTTCGGCAAAGAGCTTCTTGCAGACAAGCACCATCCTGGATTCTTCAAAATACGGAACATTTGCCGCATGCGCAACATGGAATCCCGTGCGGGCTATCTTGTCCCCGTCTCTTCCGCTTGCCTTTCCTGCGTAGGCGAGTTCTTTCCGGTATTTTTTATCAAAAAAGCAGAGAGAAAGCGTTTCCGAAGAATCGATCAGCGTTTTCGTAAAACGTTGCGGGCGGACGACGATATAGGCGACGGGCTTATTCCACATCACACCGAGACCTCCCCAGGAAGCGGTCATCATGTTCGTCTTCTGGGCGTTTTCCGCCGTGATGAGCATCCAGTCGTCGCCGATGAGCTTGAACGGGTTGTCCGTGATTTCCTTGGGTGATATTTCGCGAAAGCTTGCCATGGGATTCTCCTAGGAAAGATGTTCTGCCAAGATTTTGAGGCCGATAGCGATAAGGACGATTCCGCCCAGAATCTCCGCGCCTTTGGACGAAATCTGCTTGCCGACCGATTTTCCGAGGTTCGCGCCGATTTCCGTCGCAGAAAGGGCAACCGCACCGATGACAAGGGATGTCCAGACGATTTCGTGTCCGACAAGTCCAAAGGAAAGTCCGATGGCTAGAGCGTCAAGGCTTGTCGCGAGAGCGAGGGCAGCAAGCGTCTTCATCCCGAGCCTTTTTGCGAAAGTCCTGGATTCTCCGCCTTTAGCCGCTTCCCGGATCATGCGGATTCCGATAAAGCACAACAGGGCAAAGGCTATCCAATGATCGACGGCTCCGATATAGGATGCAAGAAAAGTCCCGCAAAAGAAACCGGCGAGCGTCATTCCCGTCTGGAAAATGCCGAAAAACATTCCCATTCTGAAAATATCTTTCTGGGAGGTTTCCCGGCGGCAAAGCCCCACCGAAACGGAGACGGCGAAGCAGTCAATCGCGAGAGCGCAAGCGACCAGAAAAACGCCGATAAAATTCATAAGTTGCGAAATCCACGGAAAAAAGTTAATTTGGAAACAGACGGTCACAATATAGAAAACAGGCGGTTCATGAAACGTTACCGGATAGTTCTTCTGACGGGCGCAAGCTCTGGAATTGGCAAGGAAATCGCGTATGCGCTCGCTCCCCAGGCGGAGCGGATCGTCCTTGTCGCCCGGAGAACCGAAAAAATCGAAGAAATCGCAAGGGATCTTTTCCTTCGGTTTGGCGTTTCCGCTTTTGCCCTGCCTGCAGACCTTTCCGTTCCCGGCGAAGCTTCGCGGGTTTTTGAAAAGACCGTCGAACTTACCGGAGACGCCCCCGACCTTCTCGTAAACGATGCCGGCGTAGGTTTCCAGGGAAAAGCTTCCGAAATCCCGGTCGATATGGAATGCAAAATGCTTCGGGTGAATGTCGAAAGCCTGATGGTTCTTTCAAAGCTTGCGCTTCAGGCGATGCAGGGGAAAAGGCGCGGTGTCATCCTGAATGTTTCGAGCATGGCGGGATTTCAGCCGGGACCTTATATGGCTGCGTATTATGCGACAAAAGCTTTTGTATTGTCTTACAGCGAAGCCTTAGCGGAAGAAGCCCGGAATAGCCGTGTGCGGGTTCTCGTTCTCTGCCCCGGATTTGTCGATACGGAGTTCCATTTTCACGCCGGTTCCCGAAAAGGATTTTTCCGTTGCCTTTTCCGGTCGTCTGCTCAGTCGGTCGCCTGGGAAGCGGTCCGTGCCATTCTCGGAGGAAAGTCCGGAATAGTTGTTCCGGGTAATTTCAACAGAATCCTTTTGTTTGCGGAGCGTTTTCTTTCGCGCCGTCTGGTCGCAAAAGCGATGTCCCATATTTTGCGCAGAGAAAAGTAAATGTCGAACCGCTTTAAAATCATTTGTCTGTCTGGGGTACTTGTAACGGTACTTTTTGCCGCAGATGCGTTTCGTATGCCGGAACTCACCGCCGAGGCACGAGCCTCTGCCGCAGAACTCTACGACCGCGAATGTTACGCTTGCCACCGCTGGAACAGGAATTTTGCCGGACCCGACATGAAAGGAAATGTCCTTCGCTACGAAGGACGCCCGAAAGCCCTCTTTGAATATCTCAAGGATCCGCAGCCCATCCATCCCGACAAGTATCTTCCGATGGAAATCGGAAAGCTTTCCGACGAAGAGGCATCCTTGATGGTCGCATGGCTCTTTTCGCTTGTTGCAGACAGCTCGGCTGCGGATCGTCCGCGTTAAATCAAATAATCCACAAAGAACGCATTTTGTCTCCCAAAGGCGCAAATTTGTCGAAATTTTTTCATTTTTAACAGAAAAATTCCGATTTTTGGAAAATTTTTCTTGTATATTACAAATGGCGCTGAAAAAAGCGCCTTGAAATTCGGAGATTTTATGGCTGAAGATTTACAGAACCTGATTGAACGCATCCAGAATGAAGCGGTGAACAAGGCCGATGCCCGGTCGTCCGAGATAATCGCTAAGGCGAACGAGGAAGCATCCCGCATTCTGGAAAACGCCAAGGCGGAAGCCGCCGCCGTGATTGAAAAGGCGGACAAGGATTCCGTGGCCTATACGGAACGCAGCGAACGCGCAATTCAGCAGGCTGCCCGCGATGTCTTGATTTCTGTCGGTCGCCGTATCGAAAAGATGATCAGCGAAATTCTCTCCCGCGAAGTAGAGAAAAATCTTTCGGAAAACACGATCAAGGAAATGCTCCTCACCCTAGCCAAGAACTATTCGACGGATACGGAACTCGTTTTCTCCGAGGCGGACAAGGCGAAGCTTTCGTCCTTTGCTGTCGGGGAATTTGCCAAGGCTCTCGGAAAAGGCGTTACGGTGGAAAGCGATTCGGGGATCAAGTTCGGCTTTCGCGTAAAAGTGGAAAATGGTAAGGTTTCTCACGAGTTTACGTCCGAGGAAATCGCAGCGTCGCTCTCTTCTGTCGTTCGCCCGGAACTTGCCAAGATTGTTTCGGATGCCGCCCAGGGAAAATAGCGGATGAATAACGCTGTCTATATTTCCGCCTCCCTTCCTTTTTTGCGCTTTGGAGATACTCCGCCGTTCTCCGTATCGGAACTCCGAAGCCGCTGCGAAAGCGTCATGAGCGAAGAGGAACTTGCCGCTTTTGACGCTCTTTGGAATGGGGAACCGTGTGACGATCCGTTCGTTTCCGCCTATCGGGACCACGAAACCCAGCTGAAGGATATTCTGGGATATGCTCGTGCCGCTTCCTGGGGACAGGATGTGCGCTTTACGGAGCGTCCGTTCTGTGGTTACGATGTCACGTTTGCCAAGATGGTGACGGATGCCTATGCGAAGCCGAATCCGCTTGAACGGGAAGAGGATTTGGATAAGGCTCGTTTCTGGCTCGTCGATCAGCTTGCACCCGAAGAAGGGAGCTTGGCGAATCTCTATGCGTTTGCCATCAAGCTAAAAATTTGTGAACGTTGGGCAAAAATTTCGCCCGAGGCGGGAAATGCCGCGGTTCTTGAAGTGATTAATGATAACGATCCTGCGGCAAAGCAGGAATGACCGGAGGTCTTTTTTCAATGGCTAGTATCGGTAAAATTGTCGGTGTGAACGGAAATCTAATCCGTGTCGCATTTGATGGCGCTGTGGCGCAAAACGAAGTCGGTTTTGCGAAA
This sequence comes from Oscillospiraceae bacterium, assembly GCA_963660275.1. Taxonomy (GTDB): domain Bacteria; phylum Fibrobacterota; class Fibrobacteria; order Fibrobacterales; family Fibrobacteraceae; genus Hallerella. The sequence continues at coordinate 8,806 of CAVKXR010000053.1, read as the reverse complement.
CTTTCGTCTGGCGTAGAACTGAAATGCGAAGTCATTCGTATTCGCGGAGACTATGCGGAACTCCAGGTCTTTGAAGACACTTCGGGACTTAAAGCGGGCGACGAGGTCCATTTTACAGGCGAACTTCTTTCGGTGGAACTCGGACCGGGCCTCTTGACGCAAGTGTTTGACGGCTTGCAGAATCCGCTGCCGAACTTGGCGGAGGAATGCGGCTTCTTCCTGCAACGCGGCAAGTATCTCCCGGCGCTTCCCCGCGATATCAAGTGGGCGTTTACCCCGGTGGCGAAAGTCGGCGACAAGGTTTCCGGCGGTGATACTCTCGGAACCGTTCCCGAAGGCATTTTCAAGCACCGCATCATGGTGCCGTTCAAGATTCGCTCCCAAATGACCGTGGAATCGATCGTTCCCGCAGGCGAGCATGTTATCGAAGATGTCGTTGCTACTTTGAAGGATGAAAACGGCAAGACCTTTGAAGTCAAGATGTACCAGACGTGGCCGGTCAAGGTTCCTATCAAGAATTACGTGGAGCGCCTTCGCCCGTCAAAACCGCTTTCGATGCAACAGCGCATTATCGATACGTTCTTCCCGGTGATGCAGGGCGGAACATTCTGTACGCCGGGACCTTTCGGGGCTGGAAAGACGGTCTTGCAACAGTTGATGAGTCGCTATGCGGACGTCGATATCGTAATTCTCGCCGCTTGCGGTGAGCGTGCCGGCGAAGTGGTAGAAACCCTTCGGGAATTCCCCGAGCTTATCGACCCGCGCACGGGCAAGAGCTTGATGGAACGTACGCTTATTATTTGCAACACTTCTTCGATGCCGGTTGCCGCTCGAGAGGCTTCAGTCTATACGGGAGTGACGATTGCGGAGTATTACCGCCAGATGGGATTGAACGTTCTTTTGCTTGCCGACTCGACTTCCCGTTGGGCGCAGGCTCTCCGTGAAATGAGCGGACGCTTGGAAGAAATTCCGGGAGAAGAAGCTTTCCCGGCCTATCTTGAGTCGACGATTGCGTCTTTCTATGAACGCGGAGGCGTGGTTAAGCTGCGTGATGGCTCGTCGGGATCCGTGACGATTGGCGGTTCCGTTTCCCCGGCCGGCGGTAACTTCGAAGAACCGGTGACCCAGGCAACATTGAAAGTCGTCGGTGCGTTCCTCGGGCTTTCTCGCGAACGTTCCGATCAGCGGCGCTTCCCGGCGATTCATCCTCTGGAATCCTGGTCCAAGTACGAAGGCGTTATCGATTCGAAGAAAGTCGCCGAGGCGCGGCAGATTCTCGTTTCCGGTAACGATGTGAACCAGATGATGAAGGTGGTCGGCGAAGAGGGGACTTCGATGGACGACTTTATCGTCTATCTGAAATCCGAATATCTGGATTCCGTCTATTTACAGCAAGACGCTTACCATGAAATCGATGCGGCCTGTTCGGCGGAACGCCAGAAATATGTCTTTGACCGCGTTTATACGATTCTTCAAACATCTTTCGAGTTTAGCGATAAGGATTCCGCTCGCGGCTTTTTCCTGAAATTGACGCAGGCGACAAAGGACTGGAACCGGGTCGCTTTCGATTCCGAAGAATTCAAGAATCTCGAAAGTCAGATTTTTAGCTCCGTGAAGGAGGTTTCCAAGAATGTCTAAGGTTTATCACCGTATCGAAAGTATTGCGGGTAGTGTCATCACGATCAAGGCCGATGGCGTTGCGAACCAGGAACTCGCGCGTGTCACGAGCGCACAAGGCGAATCTCTAGCTCGTGTGATTCGGATTGACGGGGAAAAGGTCGATTTGCAGGTCTTTGCCGGTGCGCGCGGCATTTCGACGGATTCCCAGGTTCGCTTCTTTGGGCATCCGATGGAAGTCCCTTTCAGCGACGCACTTCTCGGACGCGTTTTTGACGGTGCCGGAAACCCGCGTGACAACGGCCCGGTCATCGAGGAAAATCCGGTGCCTATCGGAGGTCCTTCGGTAAACCCGGCGAAGCGCATCATCCCGAAAAAGATGGTCCGCACCGGCATTCCGATGATTGACGTTTTCAATACGCTAGTCGTTTCCCAGAAGCTTCCGATTTTTTCCGTTGCCGGCGAGCCTTACAACCAGTTGCTTGCCCGTATTGCACTCCAGGCCGAAGTCGATGTGATTGTACTTGGCGGAATGGGGTTGAAATACGACGATTATCTCTATTTGCGGGATTACCTGGACAAAAACGGCGCTCTTTCTCGCACGGTGATGTATGTCCATACCGCTTCCGACCCGATTGTGGAATGCTTGCTGGTTCCTGACGAGGCCTTGGCGGTTGCCGAACAGTTTGCGACCCGCGGCAAGAATGTTCTGGTCCTTTTGACCGACATGACGAACTTTGCCGACGCCTTGAAGGAAATTTCCATTACGATGGAGCAGATCCCGTCGAACCGCGGCTATCCGGGAGACCTTTATTCCCAGCTCGCCAGCCGCTACGAAAAGGCTGTCGATTTTGAAGGTTCCGGTTCGATTACGATTCTCGCCGTGACGACGATGCCCGGTGACGATGTGACGCATCCTGTCCCTGACAATACCGGTTACATCACGGAAGGCCAGTTCTACCTGAAGCACGGGCGGATTGAACCGTTCGGTTCTCTCTCCCGTTTGAAGCAACAGGTGAACGGCAAGACCCGCAGCGACCATCGAACCATCATGAATACGATGATCCAGCTCTACGCGAGCTACAAGGAAACGCTCGAAAAGCAGTCGATGGGTTTCCGGATGAGCAACTGGGACAATAAGCTTCTGAAATATGGTGAACGCTTTGAAAAGGAAATGATGGACCTGTCGGTGAATATTCCCTTGGAAAAGGCGCTCGACCTCGGGTGGGAAATTCTCGCCGACTGCTTTACTCCTGAAGAAACCGGCATTCCTTCGAAGATGGTAAACGAGTATTGGCCGAAAAAGAAGGGGTGATATGGCGAAGGTCAAACTCACAAAAAACGCATTGAAAGCGGAACGCGATGCGCTCAAGCGGTACGAGCGCTATCTGCCGACGCTATTGCTGAAAAAGCAACAGCTCCAGGTGGAAATGCGTTCCTTGCAGGCCAGAGTGATGGCTAAGCGCGAAGAAGAGGATTCGCTTCGCAAGTCCATTTCGGGATGGATTGGGCTTTATGCGGAACCCGTCGATTGGAAAAAGTATATTTCCGTCAAGGAAGTTCGGGAAGGCGAGGGCAATATCGCCGGTGTGGAAATTCCGCTTTTTGACGGTGTCGATTTCAACGTGACGATTCCTGACTTCTTTACGACGGACGCCTGGCTTGATGAAGGTATCCGCTCTTTGCAAGGGCTGATTTCTCTTCGCTTGGAGCGGCGGGTCTTGGAAAAGCAATACGAACTTTTGTCGGGCGAGTTGCGTTCCACGAGCCAGAGGGTCAATCTTTTTGAAAAGGTAAAGATTCCCGAGGCGAAGGAGAACATCCGCACGATCAACATTTTCCTTTCCGACCAGCAAATTTCGGGCGTCGCCCGTTCCAAGCTTGCCAAGGGAAAGGCGAATGCAAGGCTTCTCGCCGAAGAAGGAGTTGCCGCATGATTACTCCGATGAAAAAGGTGACGATTCTCTGTCTGGATTCCGATCGGCAGAAGTCACTTGAAAAACTTCGCGATATGGGCATTTTGCATGTGACCCCGCTGAAAAATCCGGCGGGGAGCGAATTGAACGCAGCCAAAAATGACATGCTTCGTGTCCAGAAGGCTCTGGAAGCGATTCCGGATGCCAAGAAAAAAACGGATTCCCTTGACCCTGTTTCGGGAGAAAACGTCGTCGCAGAAGTGCAAAAGCTTCTTGAAAAGCGAAAGAATGCGGAAGATTGCCTTTCCGAGGCGGAAACGGCCATTTCCCGCTACAATGTCTTTGGCAATATCGATCCGGAAAGCATTCGCCAACTGGAAACTCGTGGAATCTTTGTGAGGCTTTATATTACGGCCCATGGTGTTCCGCTGGAAGCCGATGGCGAGGCGACGGTTTGTCCGTTTGCTGAAAATTCGGAAGGCATGTGCTATGCTGTCTTGAATTTCGGATCCGAGCCTGCCAAGATTACGACTGCGGCGACTCCTCTGGCTCTGCCCGGACATTCCCTTGAATTTTATCGTCGGGAAGAATCCGAAGCTAAAGCCGATTTGAATGCGGTAGAAGCTCGCTTTGCGGAACTTTCTCGCGAAAAGGGAAAGGTCAAGGAGCATCTTCTCGAAGCGACCGATGCTTATACGTTTGAAGAAACCTCGGCGGGTATGCTGTCTTCGGACTTGCTTGCTGCGATCCAGGGCTTTTGTCCGGCGTCTCGGGTTGTGGAACTTTCGAGCGCAGCCAAGTCGGAAGGCTGGGGGCTTCGGGTTGAAGAACCTTCGGAAGAAGATAATGTCCCGACGCTTCTTTCGTATAACAAGCTTTCCCGTCCGATGCAATTCCTTTATGATGTCATCGGGATTGCGCCGGGATATCGCGAAGTGGATGTTTCGAGCGTTTTCCTGTGCTTTTTCAGCGTCTTCTTTGCGATGATTCTCGGGGATGCTGCTTACGGTCTTCTCTTCCTCGCGATTACGTTCGTGATGCGCCGAAAGATGCCGAAGGCAAATCCAGCTGGATTCCATTTCATGTATCTGATGAGCGTGATGACGATTTTCTGGGGGCTTATCAATGCGAGTTTCCTCGGGCTTTCGCCGGAAATGGCTCATTGGAGCTATTACCTGGACCTGACGAACTACGGCTTTTTGCCTGAGCCTGTTCAGAACGCAATGCTGTGGATTCGCACGAATGCTCCGGCGGATCCGGCGAAGTTTGCCGTTTACCATGAATGGGTTTCCGGACTTTCGTTTTTCCCTCCGTCCTTTGTTCCCGTTGAAGCGGGTGAATCCCAGATGCAGCACATCCAGCTCTTCTGCTTCTGCATCGCTGTTGTGCATCTTTCGATTGCCCATGTCTGGAATATCATCGTTCGCTTGAAACGCAAGGATTCCACGTTTATGGCGCAGGTCGGCTGGCTGCTTTGCTGCTGGTGCATGTTCCTGCTTGCGGACAATATGGTTCTTGGAATGGATATGCCCGGATTTGTGGTGCCGATGTTCATCACGGCTGTGGTGTTGCTTGTCCTGTTCTCGGTGCCACCTAGCCGCTTGAAGCAGGAATGGATTTCGATTCCGATGCTAGCCTTGAATATCGTGAACAGCTTTACCGATGTCATCAGCTATATCCGTCTGTTCGCTGTCGGAATGAGCGGAGCGGCGATTGCGGAAGCGTTTAACGGAATGCTTTCTCCACTGTTCGGTTCGGCGATAGGCATTGCCGGTGCGGCACTGATACTTTTGCTTGTGCACGGATTGAACATCGCGCTTGCCGTTATGGGTGTTGCAGTCCATGCGGTGCGTCTCAATACGCTTGAATTTTCCAATGGCTTGGACTTGCAGTGGAGCGGCTACGCTTTCGCTCCCTTCTCCAAGAGTAAAAATTAACCAAGGGATATTTCCCGTTTCCATAAGAGGATAACAAAATGGATCAACAAACGATAGTGACTCTCGCGAAGATGGGTGCTGCTGCCGCTCTGGGCATCGGTGCAATGGGTTCCGCCCTTGGTTGCGGAACGGCGGGCATGGCGGCTATTTCCGTGTGGAAAAAGGCCTATGCCCAGGGAAAAGGCGCTCTCTTCACCTTGCTAGTCTTTGTGGGTGCTCCGATTTCCCAGACGATCTACGGAATGCTTTTGATGAATTTCATCCTGAACTATGCCAAAGCAACCGGATTCACCAATTGGGGCGGATGCCTCGGTGCGGGAATTTTTGGTGGCCTCGGGCTGATGGCTAGCGCCTGGTACCAGGGCAAGGCGGCGGCGGTGGCTTGCGACGCTTTAGGCGAAACCGGCAAGGGCATGGTCAATTACCTGATGGTGCTCGGCATTGTCGAAACGGTTGCCTTGTTCGTGCTCGTGTTCTCGATGATGGTTCTTTAATCCATAAGGAGAAAAACCTATGGATCAGAATACGATGATAACGCTCTCGAAACTCGGCGCGGTGGCCGCTCTAGGTCTTGCTGCGGTGGGTTCGGCGCTTGGCTGTGGAACGGCAGGCATGGCGGCGATCGGAGCTTGGAAAAAGGCTTATCTCAAAGGCAAGAACGCTCTTTTTACGTTGCTGATTTTTGTCGGCGCCCCGATAGCGCAGACGATTTACGGGATGCTTTTGATGCTCTTCATTCTGAACAAGATCAGCCCGGAAGGCGGTACGGATCCGACGGCGACGATGTGGGCGGCTTACCTGGGTGTCGGCATTTTTGGCGGTCTCGGGATGGCGGCTAGCGCCTGGTATGTGGGCAAGTCTGCGGCGAACGGTTGCAGTGCCTTGGGCGAAACCGGCAAGGGCCTCGTGAACTATCTGATGGTTCTCGGTGTCGGGGAAACTGTCGCGCTTTTCGTGATGGTGTTTTCCATGATACTCATGAACTCCGTTTCATGATTTGCAAAAGACGGTTCGAAAGAGCCGCCTTTTTTATAACTTTTTCGATTTTTGGCAAATCGGGATAGCCATTTCCCATCTGGATTTATATATTTTGGGCATGCAAAAACGGACAAACCTTCTACTTCGACTTTGGAAGAATCGCTGAAGCGAGGTTTGTCGCTGTAAATTCAAGAAACGGCCCGCTTCGATTTTGATGCGGGCTTTGTTATTTTTGTCGATGCAAGAATGGCTTGCCGCACAAAAAGCGGGCAAGGAGTAAACATGGAACAGACTGAAAATACGAGAAAACCTTTTATCTATGATGTGACGCTGCGTGACGGCAACCAGGCGTTGCCTTGTCCGTGGAACAATGCGCAAAAGAAGGATGTCTATCTCCAGCTTCTGAAGCTCGGTGTGCAGGGGGCGGAAGTCGGGTTCCCGGCATCGTCCGAAATGGATTTTGAATCGTGCAAGGAACTTGCCCAGCTGACAGCCCAGATGGCTGCGGAAGGAAACGAGGAAGCCAAGCGAATCGTCGTTTCGGGACTTGCCCGCTGCGTGCCCAGCGATATCCAGCGTTGCTGGGAAGCTGTCCAGTATGCGCCGCATCCGCGAATCCACACGTTCCTTGCCGGAAGTCCGCTCTCGATGGAACATGTTCTTCACATGACACCGGAACAGGTAAAAGAAAAGGCGGTTTCATGCGTGAAGCTGGCGAAGTCCCTGGTCGGCGACAAGGGCGATGTCGAATTCAGCGTGGAACATTTTGGCGACTGCCTCGAAAACATGGATTTTATCATTGACGAATTGAAAGCGGTTGTCGAAGCCGGAGCGACGACTATCAATTTGCCGAATACGGTCGAGCGTTACCGCCCGGCGCTCTATGTAAACCAGATTAAGCAGGTCTATGAAGCGTTGCCGAAAAACATCACGATTTCGGTTCATTGCCACAACGACTTGGGAATGGCGACTGCAGCGACGGTCGAGAGCTTCTTTGCCGGGGCGACCCAGCTGGAAGTGGCGCTGAACGGTCTCGGAGAACGTTGCGGAAATACGAATTTCTATGAAGTTGTCGTTGCGCTTTTCAATTCCGGAGTTCCGGTCGATATCCATCTGGATCGCATTTACGAAACGGCTATCTTGATTTCGCAATGGTCGGGCGTAAGCATTTACAGCCGTGCGCCTTTGATCGGGGCAGAAGCGGTCGTACACCGGAGCGGCATCCACCAGGACGGGGCGAGCAAGACGAAGAACATGAAGAAAGGCGCCTACCGCCCGATTGACTATTCGATTATCGGGCGGCACCAGAACGATTCCTTGAGCTTTACGAGTCAGAGCGGTCGGACGGCTGTCTATGAAATCGTCACCAAGTTCGGCTACAAGCTTTCCCTTGCCGAAGCTTCGGAATTGCAGCCGATTCTCAAGGCGGTCAGCGAAAAAGAAGGCGAACTTTCCGGGGACCGGGTGCTGGATGTCTTCCGCGAGCATTTTATCAATGTGAACGGTCGCCTGATTTTCAACAACATCGAAGTGATTCCGGACGAGAACCGTTTCATTTTCCACTTCAAAAAAGACGGCGAATCCGTGGTGAAGTCCATCACGGCGGAAGGTCCCGTCGAGGCTTCTATCGTCCTGATGAGGGAAATCGGACTGCCTGTCGAACTTATCAAGTATCGCCAGGTCGTTGTGCCGGAATCGGACAAGCTATGGGCGGGTCGCGGGCTCAGCCGTATTGTGCTGAAGGCGGGAGAGCGTGAAGTCGAAGGGCGCGGCGTTTCGAGCGACACCCTCAAGGCCAATATGCGCGCGGTCTTCTGCGGTGTAAACCTGCTCTATCGCTAACAATCCAAGGTTCGCTTTCATTTTGGAAGGCGAACTTTTTTAGTTTTGGAAAATATGCAAAACCTGAAAACCTTGATTTCTGAAGAGCGCCTGAAAACCCGCATTGCGGAACTTGCGAAGGAAATATCCGAGAAGGAACAAATCGATGTCGTGGTCGGCGCCTTGACCGGAGCGTTTGTCTTTGTCGCCGATTTGGTCCGGGCGATGGGTTCCGAGAAGCTGGACGTGCAGTTTGTGCGGGCGAGCAGCTACGGGAACGGGACGGAACGATCGACTTTCACCGTGAAGGGAATCGAGAGGCTCGATGTGGCGGGGAAGAACGTCTTGCTTGTCGATGACATCTTTGATACCGGGCATACGCTCCAGAACCTTTCCCGGGCAATCCGTGATTGTGGCGCGGCTTCGGTAAAGACCTGCGCCCTGCTCGACAAGCCTAGCCGTCGTGAAGTAGATTTTGCCGCGGACTATATCGGTTTTCAGGTTGAGAACCTCTTTGTCGTCGGCTATGGGCTGGAC
>CAVKXR010000052.1:0-12690 GCA_963660275.1 Oscillospiraceae bacterium | reverse complement strand
ATACAGTCTTGAATTTATCGAAATAAAATAGAAAATATTTGCACCAATATTTTTATTTCTAAAAAAAGCGACATTTCAGAAAAACAATAATTCAGAATCAACAAATTGTTTTAAAATTAAAACCGCCGGCGAAGCCGGCGGGGACTTTCCATCCCGATTATTCCCCGAGGCATGCGTCGAGCTTTGCCGTGATATCCTTTTTATCCATATGCTGCCCGATGAAAACCAGGCGGATTTCACGGTCGCCATATTTTTCGTCCCACATTTTTCGCACTTCGGGTTCCTCGGCGAGAGCGCGTTCCTGTTCGCCCTTGTTCAGCGAAGCGATCCAGCGTCCGAGGCAACGTGCGCTCGCATCCTTGCCGGCCTGTTCAAAGATATAGGAATATACGCGGTCGTCTTCAAACCAGAGGATTCCCTTGGTGCGGATTATGCTGTTCGGGTAGCCGTCCAAAAACTTTTCGAGCCTTTCGCGGTTGAACGGGCGACGGTTCATATAGACGAATGTCCCGATGCCGTATTCTTCCGACTCCCCTTCTTCCTCTTCTTCGGGATTTTCCAGTTGCTTTATCCAAGCGGCGGAACTCGAAACCTTGTTGAAGTCAAACAGCTTCGTATCGAGAATATCCTGGATATCAACCTTGCCGAAATTCGTTTCGATCATTTTCGCTTCGGGCTGGAGCGCGCGGACAACCGCCTTGACATGCTTCAGTTCATCCGCGGAAACGCTATCCACCTTGTTCAGGACTATCGTGTTGCAAAATTCGATCTGCTGCACGAGAAGGCTCGCGACATCTTCCTCGTCCCTGTTTTCATCGAGGAGCTTTTCGCCACCGCCGAATTCCGTAGCGAGCCGCATGCAATCGACAACCGAGATGATGCCGTCGAGGTGACACGGGAGCGGCTTCCCGTCACGGCTTTTCAGCTTGGAACCCATGAGCGTAATCGTCTGCGCAATCGGAAGCGGTTCGCAAATGCCGCTCGCTTCGATGAGGATGTAGTCGAACTTGTCCTGCTCCAGAATCTGCGCGATTTGTTCGAGAAGGTCCGTCTTGAGCGTACAACAGATGCAACCATTCGAAAGCGGCACGACGGAATCCTTCTGCTGGACATTTCCGCCCTTTTCGATCAGCGTCTGGTCGATGTTCACTTCGCCGATGTCGTTGACGATGACCGCAACATGGTATCCCTGCTGGTTGTTTAGAACGTGGTTCAGGAGAGTGGTCTTGCCTGCGCCGAGGTAACCGGCGAGAAGCGTAATGGGAACAGATTTCATCTTGGAACTCCTTGTTTTAAAAATTCGATGCATCGGGTTTCGACAGGTTCGTTACCGGTAGCGGCAATCCGTCCGCAGACGGAACCGTCCGGCAAAGCTCCGATTCGCCGAGCGTCTTTCGGAAAGCCTTTTGCAGATTTTCCAGCGTAAATTCGGGAATTTTCTTGCGCAACAGATGCGCCTTGACGAGATCTTCCGTATAGGATTCGAGCGGAACGGCGTGATAGTTTCCCGTCTCCTGCTGCGTTACCGAAGCTTCGAGCGTCGCCGCGAAAATTTCGATTTTTTCCCCGTCGGCCTTTTGCGTCTTTCGCACGGCAAATTTCGCCACCCCGCCCAGGTTCGTTTCAAGCTGCTGCTGGTTCGAAATGAAATTTCCGAGCGACCAGTAAACAAGCGCCCGATTCCCCGCCGCCGTCGTAAAAACTCCGTAAGGCTCGATGACATGGGGATGCGCGCAGACGAGGATATCCGCACCGGCATCGATCGCCTGTTCCGCCTGTCGCATCGCTTCTTCCGTCGGAAGCGTCGTGTATTCCGTCCCGAAATGCAAAAAGGCGACGGTCACCTCCGCGCGGGCTTCCGCCTCCCGCACCCGGGAAATCCAGTCACCGTTCGAATCCAGAAGATCCACGAGATACGGGCGATTTTCCGGCAGCTTCTGTCCGTTCAATCCGTATGTAAAATTCACAAAGGCGAAACGGATGCCGTTCCTTTCGAGCGTAAAGACCGAATCCCGGTCAGCCTCCGTCGCATGGATTCCCAGAGCCTTTGTCGGCTTGTCCTTCCAAAAGTCGAGCGTGTAATCGACAGCGCGTTCGCCACGATCTATCGTATGGTTCGTCGCATGGGTCACGATGTCAAAGCCCGCGGCGATTTCGGCAAGTCCCAACTCTTCCGGCGACCCGAAGCTCGGATAAGACGAATAACCTTCGCTCCGCGGAACAAAGACCGTCTCCTGGTTCACCACGGCGATGTCCGCCGATTCGATGTCCGCTTTCCAGAGCGCAAAAATTCCGTCGAAATGGCACCGACTAGAATCTTCCGCGCAATTTTTAAAAAGCGGCGTATGGAAAAGAACGTCCCCGATAGCGAAGAAAGAAACCTCCGAAACCGTCGAATCGGGAATCTCCGGCACATCCGCGGAACTCGACGAGTGGGAAAAATCCGCTGCAGAACTTTCCGCCAAGGCATCCTGCACGACAATCCTTTCTTCGGGATTTTTCGCCGTCCCGCTACAAGCCGCTAAAAAGGCAAGCGGGAGAAGAAAAAATTTTTTCATCGGCAAGAAAAACCTTGGCATCCGGGCGTCCTTTAAGAGAGCGATGTTTCCTGGAACTTGAGCGACGGGAAGTTCTTCTCGGCGAGGCTCAGGCGGTATTCGTTCGGGAACAGGCAAACGAAACGTTCTTCCTTGTCGCGCATACAGTCGATGCCGTTTTCATCGACAAACTTATCCACATCGGGGGCCGGCCCGACAATCCAGCGGACACCGTAAGAAGGAATACGGTCGAGCGAAACGTCCGCGCCGTATTCCGCCATCAGCCGATACTTGAGAACGTCGAACTGGAGTTCCCCCACCACCCCGATAACGGGAATCGCCGATTTAAAAGGCTGGTACAGCTGGGTCGCGCCTTCTTCCGTCAGCTCCTTGAGACCTTTGGCAAGCTGCTTGGACTTGAGCGGGTTCAAAAGCGTCACGCGGGCAAAAAATTCCGGGGCGAAATCGGGGATGCCCGTAAAGTTCATCTTCTCGCCCTTTGTAAGCGTATCGCCGATGTGGAAAAGTCCCGGATCGTTGATTCCCACGATGTCGCCCGCCCACGCCGTATCGATGACTTCCTTGTCCTTCGCGAGGAACGCCGTCGGAGCGGCCAGCCGAATTTCCCTGCCGGAGCGCACGTGGTAAACCTTGTCTCCCCGCGTAAATTCCCCAGAGCAGATTCTGAGAAAAGCGGTTCTGTCGCGATGTTTCGGATCCATGTTCGCCTGGATCTTGAAAACGAAACCACTGAAATCCGGCTCCTCGGGAGCGACCGACCGCTTGTCCGTTTCGCGCGGCATCGGAGCCGGGGCGAGGCTCGCAAAGGCGTTGAGCAGCTGGCGGACGCCGAAATTGTTCACCGCGCTGCCGAAGAAAACGGGGCACATCTCCCCCTTCAAGAAAAGCTCATGGTCAAACGGATCCATTCCGCCTGTCACCATGTCGTATTCTTCCCGGAACTGGGCGACCCAGCTTTCCCCGCAAAGTTCGACGAGCCGCGGATCGTCCGGACCTTCCATCTGGAGAATTTCCTGATGACCGGACTTTTCATCATAGACATTGAAAGTGTTTTCCGCAATCGAATAGACGCCCTTGAAAAGTTTCCCGACGCCTATCGGAAGCGTAAACGGGATCGCCTTGATTTTCAAGACGGATTCGATCTGATCCAGCAAATCGAGGACCGGGCGACCGTCGAGATCCATCTTGTTGATGAACGTGATAATCGGCGTGTGCCGCATCCGGCAGACTTCCATCAGCTTGATTGTCTGCTTTTCGACACCGTTCACGCTGTCAATCAGAACAAGCGCGGAATCGACAGCGGTGAGCGCACGATAAGTGTCTTCGCAAAAATCCTGGTGCCCCGGCGTATCGACCAGGTTGAACCAGCAACCTTCAAACGGAAAATTCAGTACGGAACTCGAAACAGAAATTCCGCGTTCCTGTTCGATCTTCATCCAGTCGCTGACCGTGTAGCTGCGATTCGCCTTGGCGCGGACATGGCCCGCTTCGCGGATAACCTTTCCATACCAGAGAAATTTTTCGGTAATCGTGGTTTTTCCCGCGTCCGGGTGGCTGACAATGGCAAAGGTTCGCCGCTTCGCGATTTCTGGATTGGTTGTCAAAATGGCCTCGTTCGTTATCGAAGCCAAATATAGAAATTTATCCCGAAACTATTCCGGGTGACGCTCCAAATCGAGAATCAGGGACTGGAGAGAGTCCTCGACCGCGGACCGGAACGCTCCGGAACCGAGGCTGCAACTTTTGACCGGATGTTCCACGTCCTTCCCCTGGATGATTCGGATGACGGGAAATCCGCCCTCCATCGAAAAAAGAACCGAATAACCTTTCTTCAGCAACTTGTCGATCAGATCGCGCATAAGGGAAAACTCCTATCATAAAAGTGGAGGTGAAAAATCTGTTTCCGCTAAGATATATTTTTTACCGGGCAAAGGCAAAAGAATTTTATTCCTCCGAGAAATCGGCGTTTTCGAGGCTCTTGGGGAGTCTCTTGGAGGTTTTGACTCCGAGTTTCAAGAGCTTTTGCGCCTGGGCGGTTAAATTTCCCTGACCGTTTTTCAACTGCCCGAGCGCTTTATCGTAAGCGTCCTGGGCGCTTTTGAGTCCGGAACCGACCTTTCCGAAACTATCGGCAAATCCGACGAACTTTTCGTAGAGCTTTTCGCCCTGTTTCGCAATTTCCTCGGCGTTCTTGCTTTGCGCTTCCCTCCGCCAAATGTCCGAAACGAGCTTGATGCAAGCGATGAGATTTGTCGGGCTGACCATCAGGATATGCTTGTCGTAAGCGTAATTCCAAAGATTCGGATCGCTCTGCATCGCAAGCAGATAGGCCGTTTCGACAGGCATAAAGAGAACCACAAAGTCGAGCGTGTCGTTCTGCGTCTGTTCGTATTTTTTAGCGGCGAGTTCGTCGATATGCTTTTTGACGGACAGGCAATGTTCTTTCCGGGAGGCCTCCTGAACGGCGGAATCGTCCGAATTCAGGAACTTTTCGTATGCGGTCAGCGATACCTTCGAATCGATGATGATTGTCCGGTTGTCGGGAAGCCGCAAGAGCACGTCGAGCCTTCCGTTTTTTCCGTCGGGCATTTTCACGCTTTCCTGCACAAAGTAATGCACGTTCTTCTGAAGCCCCGAACGTTCGAGAATCGTCGCAAGCACCATTTCGCCCCAGTCGCCCTGGACCTTGGAATCTCCCTTGAGAGCCTTCGCGAGATTCGCCGCCTCTTTCGAAACGCTCTGCGTCTGCTTCACAAGATTCTCGATTTGCTCCTTGATGGTGGCCCTTTCCCGGATGCTGTTCTCCTTGGTTTCCTGAACCGTCTTGTTGAACGAAGAAAGCCTTTCGCTTAGCGGCTTCAAAAGCGCTTCGACGCTCTCCCGATTCGCCTCGGAGAAACGCTTCGACTTTTCCTCGAAAATCCTGTTGGCAAGATCCTTGAATTCCAAGATGGAATTTTTCTGGACTTCTTCCCGAAGCGTTTTTTCCCGTTCCTTTTCCTCGTCCCGAATCCGCCTGTCTTCATCCCGGGCGGCACAGGCTTCTTCCCATTTTTCCCGAAAAGATTTCAGTTCGGAACGAGCCTGAACCAGTTCCCGTTCCGCACCTGCCGATTTTTCTTCCGATTCACGAAGCCTCTCTTCAACGCAAACCTTTTCTTCGGAAATTTCATGAATCTTTTGCTGCAGGGATTCCGCATTTGCATTGGCCGTAGCGAGCAGAGAGCGAAGCGAAGCTCTTTCCCGCATCCAAAGAAAGCCGAAAACCAGCGAAGCGAAAAGACTACCGGACAAGAACAAGAGAAAGCCCATCGGAACCTCCATTTACGGGACTTGCTCAATATAGCCTTTTGAATTGACAAAATTTGTCAAATTTTCAATTCGTCACGAAACTTCCTCTCGTTCACTTTTCGGTTCAGCTCGTCGTAAAACGTGTAAAGCTTCTGCGTCCCGTTTTCCAAAATGTAATAATGGCGGACGTAGGGCACGAGCAGCGCCAAAAAAGCGACGGCCAGGACAAGAATCGGAAGCGCCGGAAACGCATAAAAAAAGAGAATCCCGATGACAAAAAGAAGGGCAAAGAAAAGCGTCACCAGAAGATGCACCAGGCGTTCGTGTTCGAAAAAGCGTATCTGCAAAATCAGGTCTCCGAGAACAGCCTCGCCCGCATCCGGCGAGAAATCGTTCGCAAGAAAATTTTCCATCCGCGCGGTATAGTCCAAAAGACGCTTCTTCATGTCGTAACCTCTAGCGAAAACTTACTATCTTTTCTTTCGAAATGCAAGAAAACCGCACTCTGCACAACGCATTACGCCAAGTCCGGCACCACATCGGCAAAATCCAGATGTGCGGATTTTCCGTATCGGGGCTTGCGACCTACCTGCAGCTTCCCGAGCTTGATTTTTGCGTCGATATGGGAGAATGTCCCGTTTCCGCGATAGGCATCAACCATGTATTCCTGACGCACGCCCACGGCGACCACAGCCGCTGCCTCATGCGACACCACAGCCTTCGCCGGATGATGGGCGTCGAGCGTCCCTCGTGCTACTACATGCCGGAAGATCTGGTCCCGGGAGCAAAAGCCTGGATCCACTCCGAGGCGATGTTCGAAGGCGTCCCGGAAAGCCGCTTCAAGCTACCCGAAATCGTGCCGATGCCCGCCGGCGAAAAAATTCCGCTCCGCTACCGGAAGGACCTCTCGATCGAAGCGTTCCCCGTAAAGCATGCGCAGCTGGGAAAGTCGCACTTTTTGCCGTCGATGGGAGTGACGCTCTACAGCCACAAGAACAAACTGAAGCCCGAATACCTGAACCTCGAAACCGCACAGATTATCGAACTCCGCAAGCAAGGCGTATGCATCACGCGCGAAGTGTTCGACCCGATGATTTCCTTTCTCGGGGACGCTCTCGGCGAAAACCTGGATTCACCCGAACTCCAGTCCATCTGGGATTCCGAGATTCTCGTTTCCGAATGCACGTTTCTCGACGACGGCGAAGAATCGATGGCGGAAAAAAAAGGGCACACGCACATTTCCCAAATCGCCAAGGCCCTCGAATCCCACCGGGATTCCATGCGCTGCAAGCATATCGTCCTGAACCATTTCTCGATGAAGTATTCCGCGGACCATATTTTGGACACGCTCCAGAAAAAGATTCCCGAGGATTTCCGGGACAAGATAATCGCATTTATCTAGGGTGAACATGACCGAAGAAGCAAAAGACCAGCAAGTCGCAGAAAAAGAAACACGCATTCCCGAATTTTACCGGGATCTCGCGCGAGACAGGGAATATCCGTGCCTCTGGCACTTTGTCCACCGGCACATCCCGGGAACGCGCAAGCCCATCCAGACGGAAGGGAACCTCCCCGACCGGCGTCCGATCGACTGGAAGGAAATCTTCCCGAACGAAAGCGGGCATCTCGAAATCGAGATAGGTTCGGGCAAGGGCGGTTTTCTCGTGGAATACGGCAAGCGGCACCCTGACTTCTGTATCCTGGGAAGCGAATGGGACTTGACGTGGGCGCACTATGCGGCAAGCCGCGAGATGCGGAACGGCGTAGGCGAAAACACGGCGATGCTCCGGGGCGACGTCTTTTACTTTTTGCGGGACCGCGTCCGGGACAATACGGTCGATGCGTTCCACATGTATTTTCCGGATCCGTGGCCGAAGGAACGCCATCACAAGAACCGGCTTCTGCGCGAAGAATTTCTCGTCGAAGTCGCCCGGGTGCTGAAACCGGGCAAGCGTCTCTTCTTCTGGGGAACGGACCACAAGGAATACAACGAAATCGCGCTCGAAACATTCGACCGATTCCCGACGGCAAAAGTTCTTGTGCGAAACGACGCGCCTCCCACCGAAGGCATCATGACGAACTTCGAAAAAAAATACCGGGAAGAAGGCCGCCCGATATACCGCAGCGTCATCGAATTCGAAAAGCCCTGAAAAGCGGACGGAATATGCTCGAACAACTTGTCATCCGCAACTTCGCCCTGATTGAAGAATGTACGCTTCGGTTCGAAAAAGGCTTTTCCGCGATAACCGGGGAGACCGGAGCGGGAAAATCCATGCTGATGGCTGCGCTTCGGACAGTCGTCGGGGGAAAGCCTCCCGTTTCCGCGGTTCGGGCAGGGACGGAAAAGGCGTCCGTCGAAGCGACCTTTCGCATTTCGGAAAACAGCGAAGCGAAACGCCTCTTGGAGGTCCAGGAAATCGACTCGGACGACGAGCTGGTCATTCTCCGCGAAATCCTCGCCAGCGGAAAGAGCCGTGCCCGCGTAAACGGAACCGTCGTGAACCTCGCGACCCTCGAACGTCTCGGTGAAACGCTCATCCAGATGCACGGCCAGAGCGACCAGCTTCTTTTGCGCGACCTGCATGTCCAGAGAAAGATGCTCGACGAATACGCCGGAACCAAAGCGGAACTCTCCGCTTACGAAAACGCCTGGACGGAATGGACGCAGCTCAAGGCGGAGCTTCAGCGGACCGAGGAAAACGCCAAAAAACTTTCGGAGCAGAAGGAATTTCTCGAATTCCAGAAGAACGAACTGGAAAAGGCGTCACTCCGCGAAGGCGAAGAAGCGGAACTCGAAGCGAAAACCGCTGCGGCGGCAAAATCCGAGGCGAAAGTCCGCGCCGTCGAGGAACTCCGGGAACTTTTCGACGGGGACAACGGCTTGCGGTCAAAATTCAACGCATTCAGTGCGAGAACGCGACAGCTTGCGTCAAGGCTTCCCGAACTGGAAGAGTGGTCGAGAAAACTCGCCGACGCCTATGATTCGCTTTCCTTTGTCGAAGACGCGCTCGGAGACGTAGAAAGTTCCTCGGACCTAGACCCTGCGGAACTCGACCGGGCAAATTCCCGGCTCGCCCAGATCCAGCGACTGAAACGCAAATACCATACGGACGAAGCGGGACTTATCGAACTTTTCTCCCGGCGGAAACGCGAACTCGAAAGCCTCGAAAACCTCGATGCGGACCTTTCCGAAATCCGAAAAAAAATCCAGAAGTGCGAAGCCCGCCTCCAGGAAACGGCAAACGCGCTCACCGAAAAACGCAAAGCCGGGAAAATCCAGCTCGATGCCAAGGTCGAAAAGGCGCTGCAGTCTCTCGGAATGCCCAAGGCCAGGTTCGTCACTTCGCTTACCGAAGACGCCTACACCCCGACGGGAAGGGACCGTGTGGAATTCTGCATCGCACCGAATATCGGCGAAGGGGAAAAGCCTTTGCGTCAAGCCGTCTCCGGCGGCGAACTTTCCCGTGTACTTCTCGCCTTCGAATCGGTTCTCGCGGAACTCGACAGCATCCCGGTCCTAGTCTTTGACGAAGTCGATTCGGGCATCAGCGGCGAAGTCGGGAACCGTGTCGGCGAAGCGCTCCGGGACATCGGAAAATTTCACCAGGTCCTTTCGATTACGCACTTGCAACAGGTAGCCTCGCGCGCAGCGTCGCATCTCGCCGTCGAAAAGCACGAAAACTCGGAAGGCCGGACCGTTTCGACCGTGAAATTGTTATCATATCAGGAAAGAATCGTGGAAATCGCGCGGATGCTCGGCGACGCAAAGTCCCCCACGTCGATAGCCCACGCCAAGGAACTGTTGGAGGAACCATGCCTCTGAGTGAAAAGCTTCTAAACCTGCGACTGAGAGGCCGTGTCTGGCGAATTTTTCGCGCAGCCCTCTTCATTCCGCTAATCGCCTGCATCTGGACGGAACACAACTATTCCGCGGCGATGCTCACGGTCATCGTTCTGATTCTGACCTGGCTGAACACATGGCAGCTCCGCGTCCAGGATACGGAAGCGCCTTATTACCAGCTGTGGCTGAACGTCATCGAAGGCGTCCTTTCCGTAACGGTGATGTCGAGCATTCTCATCCGAAACTACATCAAGGACGACGATTTCGAAATCCTGCTTTCCGTCGGGTGCGTTTTCCTGCTCGCCCGCGTCATCGCGCACTCCCTTCTCTCCCTTTCCATTTTACGCGAAGGCAAGTCCCTTCCGGGACGCCATGTCTGGTCCAAGATTTCCACGGTCGCCATCAACGCGACGATGCTCGTCTATATCCTCGGCCTAGAACGCTTCCAGCAAATCTTCATGGTTGCGAGCCTTCTCTTGATGGGAGCCGCTTCCGCATCCTATCTTTACTGGTATTACCGCGACCCCGCTCACCGGAAGCCCCTTTCCATCGCAAGCCAACTGACGATGACGCGAATCGTGCTGACGCCTTTTTTCCTATGGGTATTCTTTTACGACAACGACCTGAACTATACGAACAACCATATCGTCTTCAAGGTCCTCGCCCTGGTGATGGTGCTGGGATTCATGCTCACTGACTTTTTGGACGGCTATCTCGCCCGCAAATGGGGCGAAGTTTCCACGCTCGGCAAATATCTGGACCCGTTCAGCGACAAGATTTCGAACATGACAATCTTCCTCTGCTTTATCGCCACGGGATATGCTCCCGTCTGGATGGTCGCGCTTATCTACTTCCGCGAAGCGAGCGTCGAAACCCTGCGAACCCTTGCCGCAGCCGAGAACATCATCATGCCGGCACGGCGTAGCGGCAAGTGGAAAACGGCCATCCAGGGAATCGGCATCGTCGCCATTCTCGTCGGAGCGCTCGATCCCATCCAGCAAATCGAAGGTTTCAAGGCTGTCTGGAATGTCCTGCCCACCATCTCGATGGGTGTCATCACGTTCATCACCCTGGCCAGCGGAATCGACTACTTTGTCGCTTCGCGGCACATTTTGCAAAAATATGTCTAAATAAGGCAAAAGCCCCTTGACAGCGCCCGAGACATTTACTATATATGGTTCGTGCTTAACGGCACACACCTCGACGCGGGGTGGAGCAGTTGGTAGCTCGTTGGGCTCATAACCCAAAGGTCGCAGGTCCAAGTCCTGCCCCCGCTACTAAAAAGACTCGGAAAATTCCGGGTCTTTTTTTTGTATTCCGAATATTCGAAACTCGAGATTCTCCGCCAAAATTTCGATTGAAACAGAAATTACGGATTTACGTCCGGTGAAGTTCCAGCGCAACCGCATCGTCGAGCTTTACGGAAGCAATCCGGGAAATTCCCTTGATTTCCTGCGTGACACCGTAGAGCATATCCGCAGCGGCCATTGTCCGCTTATTGTGCGTCACCAGAATGAACTGCGTCTGGTTCGAGAAATGCCGTAAAAGTTCCATGAAGCGTCCGATATTCGCATCGTCCAGCGGTCCATCAACTTCGTCCAGGACACAATAGGGCGAAGGCTTTTCCATATAAATGGCAAACAGAAGCGAGACGGCTGTCAAAGCGCGTTCCCCTCCGGAAAGGGCGGTCACCCCGCGCATCTTCTTGCCGGTCGGGCGGGCGTTCACTTCGATGGTCGCTTCGAGCGGATCGACGCCATCCTGCAAAATCAGTTTCGCTTCGCCGTTGATCATGATGCGACTGAAAACATCCTGGAAATTTTTCTGGATATTTCGGAAAGTCGAAAGGAACCTGTTGCGCGCCCTCTCGTCGCAAATCGCGATGGCTCGCTCCAAGGAAGCCCTGGCCTTGTCCAAATCGTCAAACTGCTTTTCGACTTCGGCAAGCCGCGCCTTCTGGGCGGCAAAATCTTCCATCATATCGACATTGACGGGACCCAAAGCCTTGATCTGGCTGCGCAAATCCGAAATTTCCTTTTTCGCGCTTTTTTCCTCGTATTCGACACGGGTCACGTCTTCCGCATGGTCGATGTTTATCTCCCAGTCGGCAAAAATCCGCTCCCGCATCCGATCGATGTTCGTTCCCAAGGCGCTAATCCGAAGGGTGACATCATTAATGTCCGATGAACGTTCCAACAGCTTCGAATTGATGGCGTTTTGTTCCGAGCGCCAATCGTTTACGTCGCCCGCGACAATGTTATAGCGTTCCTGTGCGGCATCGCGCTCGGCTTCTTTCCGTCGCAGTTCCTCGTCCTTCTCCTGGATATTTTCCGCGAGGACCTTTTCTTTGGAAAGAAGTTCCTCTTTCTGGATTTCCAGAGCGGAAATTTCCCGATTGCGGCCTGCGACGATATCCTGGAAAACCTTGATCCGGTCTCCGATGGCGCGGATTCTTGTCAAGTTGTTTTGCAAAGTCGATTGCGCAGACCCGACCCGGTTTCGAAGCTCCCGGACGTCTTCATCCTTGTCCTTCAAGACCTGGTCCTGCTCGGCAAGGGAATCCATCACCTTGGCATACGCGTTCTCCAGGCGGAGCGTTTCTTCCTCGGCAGCGGCGAGTTCCGCATCGTCCGAGCGGGACGCTTCCGCTTTTCGGATACGCTCTTCCGCATTCCCGAGTTCCATGTCGAGTTTTTCCAGACGCCTCTCGGTATCGGAGAGGACGCTCTGGTGAATTTTTTCGGCAGCGGCACCGGAGCGCACCTTTTCTTGCGCTTCCCGGATCGACTCTTCCGTTTCGGAAAGCAGCGAGCGAGCCTCGTCGAGACGTTCACCGAGCCGTTCGCGTTCATCGGCAAACTTCTCGAGTTCGGCCTTGAGCGATTCCAATTCGACCGAATACTTTTCCGCTTCGGCTTTCCGAGCGAGGATTCCGGGCGATTCGCTCTTTCCATGACCACCAAAGACAAGGCCCTCCGTCGAAACATAGCGTCCGTCGAG
>CAVKXR010000051.1:0-12886 GCA_963660275.1 Oscillospiraceae bacterium | reverse complement strand
ACACTATAGTCAGGACAGTGTAAAGTATCTGCTTTCGGATTCTGCGGTGAAGGCTGTGCTCAATGACTTCTCGGCGAACCTTCAGGCGGAACACCAAAAGAAGGACAGCATCGCCAGGGCGAAAACCTTGGAAGAAGGCCTCGCGTTCCTTGCGAAAAACAAGACGGCCGAAGGCGTCATCGTTACGGAAAGCGGTCTTCAGTACAAGGTGATTACCGAAGGCAAGGGAGAATCCCCGAACGACTCCTCGACGGTTTCCGTCCATTACACGGGAAAGCTTTTGGACGGTTCGGAATTTGACAGCTCCGTCAAGCGTGGCCAGCCGGCGGAATTTCCGGTCCGCGCCGTCATTCCCGGCTGGACAGAACTCTTGAAGCTGATGAAAGTCGGCGGAAAGGTCGTTGCCTGGATTCCGAGCGAACTCGCTTACGGCACTTACGGTCGTCCTCCGATGATCCCGGGAAACAGCGTCCTCGAATTTGAAGTGGAACTGCTGAGCGTCAAGGCTCCGGATTCCGCGAAAAAGTAATTCACCTTTTTTTGAAAGGCCCGCTTTCGGCGGGCTTTTGTCGTTAGATGATGCTACGTCCTTTTTGCCGCCTATTCTTGTCGCTTGCTGTTCTTCTTTGCGTTGCTTGTGGAGAGAGAAAACTCGAAGAGCTTTCTTCGCAGGTCGAATCGCTAAAGGCGGAACTTTCCCGGATTGAATCGGATCGTGTTGCGTTTGAGCGGGACCGCTTGCCTTCGCTAGCGATTTTGAGCGATACGGTCAAGCCGGGCGAGGGACTGTATCAAGTACTCGAAAGATTGCAGGTCCGCTTCGACGACCGCCGGTCTATCGTTCTGGCGATTCAGGACAGTGTGGAACTTTCGAACTTGCGGGTCGGGCAGGCTTTTCATGTGGCGCAGGATTCCGCAGGAAACGTCCGGGTTTTCCGCTATTCCCCGAACCCGGCGACGGTGCACCTGTTACTTCGAAATTCTCCTGGCGAAGCCTGGGATTACAGGCTCGTTTCCAAACCGCTGACGGTCAAGCATTCGGTTTTCGAAGGGACGATTCTTTCGGGCGGAACGCTGCACGGTACGCTTCTTTCGGTGGGGATTCCCGCCAGGATGTCGGGAATCGTCGCGGGGGTTCTCCAGTGCAAGATTCCCTTTTCGAGCGTCCAGGCCGGCGACCGCTTCCGCATCATGCTCGAAGAATCGTTCTACCGGGATAGCATCTGGATTTCGGGCAAGGTCCTCTATGCGGAATTTGAAGGCAAGACAGTCGGGCATCACGAAGCGTTCCTGTACGAGGAAGACGACCCGAAGAGCACTTATAATGCGCATTATACGGCAAATGGCGAAGCTCTGATTTTCAACGGGCTTCGTTACCCGCTCGACCGTCTGCATATTACGAGCCCTTTCGGTTCGAGAATCCATCCGATTACCGGCAAGCGCAAGATGCACAGCGGCATCGATTACGGCAGTCCCAAAGGTTCCCCGGTCTATGCGGTGGCAAAGGGAAAGGTTGTCGTTTCTGGTTTTGACGAGTTCAGCGGCAATAAAATCGCAATCCGTCATGCGGACAATTCGGTCAGCTACTACATGCATCTGAACTCTCGCGGCGTGGGCATCGGGCAGGAAGTCATGGGCGGTCAGATCATCGGGCGCGTCGGAAGCACGGGCCGCAGCACGGGACCGCATCTTCATCTCGGGTTTAAGGACGCTCGCGGAAACTGGATCAATCCGAAGTCCAAGACAATGATTGCGACGCCGAAGCTCCAGGGGGAACGCCTTTCCCGTCTGCAGGGACAGGTTGCGAAAATCCGGGAAGAAATTCAAAAGACCGAAGCCGCCGAACCTCAGGCAATCGAAGGCTCGACGGTAAAGGTCAAACAGCGGATTATTTCAAAACCCTGAAAATTCCCGGACAGCCATTCCGCGTTTTAATTCGCGGAGCGCTTCTTTCGGGGAGAAGGGTTCCTGCTGTTTGCGTTTTGCGGAATTCCAGTAGGGCTGGACTTCTGTGCCGTATCCCGCGGTTCGCTTAAACGTCTTTCCGTTTGCCAGTTCAATAGCCTTTTGGAAAGCGGAATCCGCGTCGGCGATAGTGAAATCCGGTTCAAAACCGTAGCGGTGATAGCTCTGGAAATCCTTGTCGAGGAAGAGGAGCGACGTGGCGACTCCAAATGCGGTGTCGGGAGTTGTCACGTATGTCTGCCCGATACCCTTTCCGAAGGAGTTGGTTCCGACGACGGGAACTTTTAGGTTCGCTGTGAGTGCCGCGGCAAAGATTTCCGTGCAGCTCGCGCTGCCGCTGTCGAGCATCATCACGTAATATCTTCCCGCTCCGATGCCGTCCTTTTCGGCGGTGATGACCTGCTCGGACGAATCCCGTCCTTTTTTCCCGTAGCCCCACTGTCTTTCGACGATAACCGTATCGCCGCGATAAAGAACCGCCTTGGCCATGCGTTCGCAAAGGTTCACCGAACCGCCGCCGTTTCCGCGCAGGTCGAGAATGGTCGAAGATGCTCCCGTTGTCCGTTCCAGCGCATCTTCAAATTCGAGCGCTGTTCCGTCGGAGTCGAAACCGTTGGTCTTTCCGACAAATTCCGTGACGCGGATAACCGGGATGTTTTCTGCGGAATCGAGAAATACCGTTGGCGCGATGACTGCTGTCCGGGTCATTTCCACGGAAAGCGTATCGTTTGAACGGCTGACGGTGAATGTAAACTCATCCTTCTTCGCCGAAAGAATCGCTTTGTACAGAGAATCGTTCCCGTTTAGCGGAACGCTGTCGAGAGCAAGAACGACGTCGCCTTTTAAAATTCCCGCCGAGGCTGCCGGCCCGACCCTGAAAACGGTTTTGACCCGAAGCGTCGAATCGAGTTCCATGCCGAACGACTTGTCTTCCGTATCCGATTCCCGAATCGCCGAGGAGACTGCGGAATAGAAAGCGTGCGGGTAATAGGTCGTAAGCGGATCCGACATGGCTCCATACATCACGATGACGTCCGCAACGTCTGCGTACTTTTCGTTGATGATGGCTTTCAGCGGGCTTTCCAGATAGATCTCGGAATCTTCCAGCTCGTCTGCGGATTTGTAGTAGTAATAGTAGAGGAAGGAATAGTTGAACTGGAATTCCTTGCTAGCCTTGTTGGAAACTTCGACCTGGGGCGCGACGGTATCGGTCGAGCATCCAAAAAAATACGCCGCAAGGGCGAGAGGTGCCGCGGCGAGAAAAAGTCTGTTCTTTGACATATCGGTTACGAATCGATTTTCAGGCTCTGCCTGTTGGTCAGGGCTTTGGGAAGCGGTTCGGAAAGGGGATTGTTTACCAGGGAAAGCGATTCGAGAGAGGAACATTCGGAAAGTTCTTCCGGGATGGAATCCAGCTCGTTTTCGTCGAGAACCAGTTCGCGGAGCTTTTGCAGCTTGCCGACAGACGCCGGCAAGGCGACCAGGTTGTTTCCCGAAATCATCAGGACTTCGAGGCTTTCGAGATCTCCGATGCTAGCAGGAATCGTCGAAAGGTCGTTGTTATCGAGGTAGAGCTTTTCGAGGCGCTTCATCTTGCCCAAAGTTTCGGGGATTTTCGAAAGCATGTTGTCGTGCAGGGAAAGCTTTTCCACGTTTTCCCAGTTGCCGATTTCGTCGGGCAGCCCGAACAGCTGGTTCCGCGCGATGTTCACCTTTTTCAGATTCTTGAGCGCACCGATTTGCTTTGGAAGTTCGGACAGGCTGTTGTAGCCCAGATACAGGTTTTCGAGCCGGGAAAGTTCGGCAATCGCTTCGGGAAGTTCCATCAGGTCGTTTTCGCTGACGGAAAGGCTCTTCAGGTTCTTGAGCCGACCGATTTCGTCGGGAAGTTCCACGAGCAGGTTCTGGTCGAGGACGAGCTCCTCTAAATCTTCGAGTTCGAAGAGCTGCGACGGGAGGAGACGCAGGTGCATTCCCGCAAGATCCAGTTTTTTCGCTTTTTCGGCTTTCGCCTTGGCAATGACTTCGAGAAGATTCATAGTATCGACTCCATTTTTTCAAATGATAGCATTTTTGCGAATTTTGCGGAGTTTTTACGGCAAAAGAGCGGATAAGCGGCAAACTTTTTCGTTCCAAGTAGGAATAGTTAAAGTGGGAAACGGGACGAGGTGAGAGGGGTGTCAGAATTTAGTGCTTAGTTGATAGTGGATAGTTATTAGTGGAGTGTTAGTAGAAATTAGGAGTCAGGATTCAGTGGATAGCAGTCAGGAATCAGAAAGCAGGAATCAGTGGGATACGGGAAGCGGGATGTTTGAGCGAACAGAAAAGCAACTCGCTGAACGTGTCATTGTCGGGCATAGACCCGATAATCTCTGAAAAGGGATTCCCGTGTCAGCATCCGCCGCAGCGGACAAGCAAGGGAATGACATCGTCCTATGTCCCTCGTACCGCGTCCCGCTAAACTTGTCCCGAGAACTTAAACGTCCGCAATTTTAAGTTCTAAGCACGGCTCGCTTCATACTTCACAGGATGAACTAAAAATACGCAAAATGGTCATTTCGCATATAAAAACATTCCTTAAACAATTTGTAAAAATTTTGAAACATCTTTTTTCGTGGAAAATCTCGAAAAGAAGTGATATTTTAATTATCTATGTATAGGCATAGTCAAAACTCCGGGTCCGGAGTTACTAGAGGATTAAAATGGAACTGACGAAAGCGCAAGAGCGTAGACTTTCTTTTGTGGCCAGCTTGCTGAGCTTGAACCCGAACGATCCGACGGATCGCATCAAGGCTTTAAGGCACTTGAACCTGGATGAAGAGGGATGTTTCCACGGATTCCAGTATTCTCAGGGATTCCTCGAAATTTTCATTTTTATTGACGAATCGACCCCGCTTGAAAAAGCCGTCCACAATCTGGCGCACGACCTGAAACAGCTCCAGATTGCCGTTTTCCGTACGAGCGACCCGGATAATCCGTTCTTTATGTCGCTTCGCGAAGAAGCCGACCCGTGGGATGTCATCAAGATGGATGCTCCGGAATCGGACGATGACGGGGACCAGCCGGCGAGCCGCCCTTACATGGAAACGCTTGAAATCACGGTACTTCGGACGCTTTCGAGCCGTTACGTGACCGATGCGGAAATGGAACGCACGCTCAAGGATATGCGTCGCAAGCTGAACATCTGGAAGTCCGATGTCCGGGCGAAGCTCGAAATTCGCGCGGAACACGATGACTTAGCGAAGGATTTCCGCAACAACGACGACAAGCTCGATATCGTGATGCAGGACGAACCGCTTCACATGACGAGCAAGAGCGGTGAACTTTTTGTCGGGTTCTGCCCGATCCGCACCATTTTCGACTACCACCAGTCCTTGGGAAAGCGTCTCAAGACAAAGCACAACATGGCGATCGTTTCGAGCAACATCCGCACGTATCTCGGAAATCTGACCCATACGAACGCCGCCCTTATCGATGCGTTCCAGGAAATGGAAAAGGCGAATGACGCAAGCGACTTCCCGTTCCTCCACAACGGCATGACGCTCACGGGCGACGACCTGCGTTTAAAGGACCGTGACGGCAAGAAGGTTCTGCAAATTGAGCGTCCGAAAATTATCAACGGGGCGCAGTCGCTCTTCACCTACGAAAGCTATTTCAAGAAGAGCAAGAATCCGGTGAACCCGTTCGTGCTGATTAAGGTCGTGGTCCCGTATCCCGAAGCGGATGCGTTCCTGCGGCAGGTGACGATGGCGAACAACCGCCAGAATCCGGTGTTCAGCTACCATCTTCGCGCTGCGGACGATTTGCAGTTCTTCATCTGGCAACGTTACCAGGAAGAAGGCTTTACCTATGTCTATAAGGACGGCGTCCGCCTGAAGGCGCGCACGCGCAAGCTCGAAGTCCGTATGCGGCCCGAACTTGCGAAGACGCTCTTTATGATGGACGGGAAAATTTCCGAAAGCCGCTCCTCGGACTGCATCTTTGACAAGGAAAGCCTTTACCAGCATTGCTTCGGCGCATTCCTGCGGGTCGCTCCGGACAAGGAACGCGACTTTGTGCGTAAGACTATCGCCTATACGAAGGCGTGGCAGCTTCTCACCCGGCTTCCGATCAAGAACCGCAACGTCGTTCCGGGAAAAGGCGTTTCGATTGAAGCGAACGATGCAAACCCGCTTACGCGCATCACGTGGAACGGTCGCTTGGAGGACAAGTTCCTCTTCCGCAGCGCGGTCCGCGATGTCGTCGTAGCGATTGCGCTTCGCCACTGGCTCATCTACGGCAACCCGATCCAGGATTTTGAATATCTGGTCGTAAACGAAATCGACTTCAATAATTCGCTGCTCAAGTATGCGTCGCATATCTACGGCGATTATCTCAAATCGATTCTCGTAAACGAATTCAAGGACAACAAGGATTACTACGACACGATTACCACAATCGATAAGGATTCCGGCGAGAATGTCGAACGCCGCCTGTGGAAAGGCTTCGGCACGACCGCTACCTACG
Source organism: Oscillospiraceae bacterium (assembly GCA_963660275.1). Taxonomy (GTDB): domain Bacteria; phylum Fibrobacterota; class Fibrobacteria; order Fibrobacterales; family Fibrobacteraceae; genus Hallerella. Next base: position 6,415 of record CAVKXR010000051.1, on the reverse strand, counting down.
ACAAGATCATGCAGATGCTCGTAGCGAAGGACAAGTCCTGGGAAAAATGCCTGGGCGATATCGATGTCTTTTTGAAATGATTTTCGTCGTCTCCTAAAAGGCGGAAAAGGTCTGAAGCGATTCAGGCCTTTTGGCTAATGTGTCATTTGGATACCCAAAATAGCCTCTAGCCCCTGCAAATACTGGGCTAGAGCGGTATTTTTTAGAAATGGGTAAAATTTGCTTTTTTTTGTGGGTCTAACCGTGTTACAAAGAAGGGCCTGTCGCATGGACACCAGAGATGGCTCTGCAAGGCCTGCGGTCGTCATTTTTCGCATCCAAGGGCGGATTTCAGAGATGAAATTCTACGGCTGAGATCTTCCGGGAAACTGAGCTCCCGGGACATTGCAAGTCAGCTTGGCATCTCCAGGAGTACAGTTTGCAGAACGCTGAGGTTCGCCCCGGTCCCCGCCATAAAACCGTCCCCCTGCAAGATCATAGCCCTGATGGATGCGACATATTGGGGCCGGAATTTCGGCGTCGTGGCTATCAAGGATTCCGTTAAAGGGAACATCGTCTGGTCAAAATTCATCAGCAGAAAGGAACGGGTCGGAGACTATGTCGAAGGCGTCGAATGGCTTGAAAAGAACGGCTTTGAAATTGCATGCGTCGTCAGCGACGGCTTGCGGGGACTGAGAGAGCGGCTGTCCAGGTATCCTTTCCAGTATTGTCAGTTTCACCAGGTAAAGAGGGTCAGGCACTGGCTGACCGGCAGGCCAAAGCTGGAAGCGTCAAGGGAACTCCTGGACTTGACGTACTTCATGGTCCATACGGACAGGGCGTCATTCGAAGGTCTGTTCGGCGAATGGGAAAACAAGTGGAGGAAGTTCCTGGAAGAGCGAACTTCGCATGCCGACGGAAAGACGCGCTACGCGCACAAGAACCTTCGGAGCGCCTGCCACAGCATAAGAAGAAACATGCGCTTCCTGTGGACTTTCGAGGAATTGTACGGAATCGGAATCCCAAATACGAATAACGGCATGGAGTCCGTGTTCGCCGGCTTGAAGTCGGTTTTGCGCCTTCACAAGGGCATGTCCGTGACTACCCGCAAGGCCATGGTTTTGGAATATTTTTCTCGTCTGAACGCCGATGGATAAAGGGATTGATGCGAATTTAGGTATCCAAATGACACTTAACGCAATGGATACCCATTTTTAGGTATCCATTTGACACTTAAGCCGGCCTTTTTTATATTTGACGGCGATGGTGCATCTGCTTTTAGCGGTCATTTACGTTTCGTTTGTGAGCCTGGGCCTGCCCGATTCGCTGCTCGGTGCGGCGTGGCCGTCTATCTACCCGGAACTCGGGACGCCTATTTCGTATGCGGGCATCCTGTCGATGATTATTGCGGTGGGAACGGTCGTGTCTTCGCTTGCAAGCGACCGGGTGACAAACCTTTGGGGCGCGGGAAAGGTAAACTCCTTTAGCGTGCTCTTGACCGCAGTCGCTCTGTTTGGCTTTTCGGTGAGCGGTTCGTTTGGGGAACTTTGCCTGTGGGCAGTGCCCTATGGCCTCGGGGCTGGTGCTGTCGATGCCGCTCTCAACAACTATGTCGCGCTGCATTACAAGAGCCGTCACATGAGCTGGCTCCATTGCATGTGGGGAATCGGAGCGACACTCGGGCCATACGCGATGGGATATGCGCTTTCGCACGGGATGAGCTGGACCGGTGGCTACCGGATTATTTCGGTTGTCCAGTTCGGGCTTGTCGCTGTCCTGTTTGCGAGCCTTCCCCTGTGGAAAAGGCATTCGGAAACGGCGAACGAGAAAAAGTCGGAACCGTTGCCGCTGCGGAAAGCGCTTGGAATCGCCGGAGCGAAAGAGATGATGCTCTGCTTCTTTTGCTACAGCGCCGTGGAGCAGACGACGGGACTTTGGGCGGCGAGCTATCTGAACGGTGCCTGCGGTTTTTCGGCAGAGGTTTCGGCGGGGCTTGCCGGGCTTTTCTTTGTGGGAATTACGGTCGGGCGCGGCCTTTCGGGATTTGTCACGATGCGCCTTTCCGACGATCGGATGATTCGGCTCGGGCTTTGTATCATTCTCGTTGGGATTCTCCTCTTGTTCTTGCCGGTAAAGATGCTTTCCTTGGCGGGACTTGTCGCCATCGGGCTTGGCTGTGCGCCGGTTTATCCCTGCATCATCCATTCGACGCCGGAGCGTTTCGGCGCGGAAAATTCGCTGGCTTTTGTCGGAATCCAGATGGCGAGCGCCTATATCGGGACGACCTTGATGCCTCCGCTATTCGGGCTTGTCGCAAGGAATTTGGGCGTTTCGCTTTTGCCTGTGTATTTAATCCTGTTTCTGTCGCTTATGTTCTCAATGCACTTAAAATTGACGAAAATCACCCGGAAATGATTTTCTTTACCCCTCTTTTGAAAACAATAAGCTATATTGAATGATTGAAAACGGTTTTAATCAGGCTTTGCAAATTAGAAACCGAAACAACTCGCAGAAGGGATTTTTATGGTAAAATGGTGTGCGCTTGGCGTTTTGACGGTTGCGCTCTTTGCCGCTTGCGGTGACGATGTGACAAGAACTGTCGCAGGAGAACCCCAAGGCTTGGAAATTGCGGCGGACGTGGATTCGCTTCCCCGGTGCGATGCGAAAAATATCGGCGGGATGTTCCTGATTCCGAAAAAGGAAGAAGTCTATGTGTGCCTGGATTCGGGCTGGAAGAGCCTTACGCCGGACGTAAAAGGGCATTCCTGCATGACGGAGATGCTCCCGGACAGTTCGGGCAGCAAGATCGTCTGCGACGGGGATTCGATTGGCGTCGTCTTTAACGGGAAAAACGGCCAAGACGGCGAAGTCGGGGACGTTGGCGAAAACGGTGCGGAAGGCAAGACGTGCCGCTCGGCGGATAACGGCGACGGCTCGTTCTGGCAGATTTGCGGCGAAGATTCCGTGATGCTCTACAAGGCTTTTTGCCGGGATGTGTTTTATGATCCGGACAGCGCCTTTTGCGATTCGCGGAATATGCGGCTGTATCGGATGGTCCGAATCGGCGAGCAGGTGTGGATGGCGGAAAACTTGAACTATTTAGGATATAAGATGTATGCCCGCGACGAGAGTGGTTGGGGTTGTTATTTGAGTAGTGGCGCCGATGGTACAGGTAGGTTTTTGCTTGGGGTTTGCTATGAGAAGAATGGAGAATATTGTGAAAAGTTTGGACGGCTTTATACAAACCGGGAAATTGAAACGCTCTGCCCTGCCGGTTGGCATATGCCGGATTCGACGGAGTGGAAATCCCTGTTCGCTTTCGTGGCGGAAAATGGCGGGGGGAATGTGGGGGGCAGTCTGCGTTCTGTAAATGGCTGGAGTAAAAATATTCTGGCAACGGACGAGTTCGGCTTTGGAGCGCTTCCTGGCGGTTTTATGGAAGAACATTTTGACAAGTACGGCTATTGTATTGAATCTAGGAATTTTTATAAAATCTCTATCGAGGCGCGTTTTCTGAGTGCCGAAGGCGGTTATTTTGTTTTTGACAGTTATGACGCTCTTAACACTTTTTCCGATGGCGTAAGATATGTAGAGAACGAGGGTATTACGAACGGTTCCTCGGTCCGGTGTATTCGGGACGATGGCTAGCGGTCAAGGAATTTAACCAAGAGGATTTGTCGATGAGAATAGGAAAGCTTTCCCTTGTAATTTGCACCGTGGTGTTCTTTGCCGCCTGTAGCGATTCCGTGACGGAGGTCGTCCGCCCCGTGGAGACCGTCGTTCTTGGAAAGGCGGATTCCCTGCCGGAATGTTCCCCCGAAAACCAGGGACAGATGGCGGTAATTTCGGAAGACGCTTCGGCGTATGTCTGTGAAAATTCGAAATGGGAAAATCTGGTGTCAAAACCCGAAAAGGAGCCTTGCGTCTTGAAAGCCCTTTCGGACGGTTCCGGCTATAAAATCGTCTGCGGCGAGGACACGGTGGGAACGGTTTTGAACGGAATGGACGGACAGAACGGAGTAAAGGGCGAGCAGGGAAAAAGCGGCTTGGATGGGCGGGACTGCTTTTTTATCGACAATGCCAACGGAACGATTTTGCAGATTTGCGGCGAGGATTCGACCGTGCTTTCGAAAGCGCTGTGTGGCGGCGAACCCTATGACCCGGCGACGCATTTTTGCTATAGTGATAGGCTTTATGCGCTAGTCGTTTATGATACGCTTATCGATGTGCGCGACGGCAACAGCTATCGGACGGTCAAAATCGGGAGCCAGACTTGGATGGCGGACAATCTTCGCTTTGTAACGGACAGCAGTTCTTGCCTGGACGATACGCTGCGTTGTCTGGAATATGGCCTCTACTATAAGTGGTTTGACATGATTGATTCTATTGGTAAGTACAGAGGAACTCCTCTTATCTGTTCGAATCCTTATGGTATTGTTGATAATGATGGTAAGGTGCGTGTTACTGAATGTAATCTGGAAACACCGGCGCGAGGCATCTGCCCGGAAGGCTGGCATATTCCGACATCCGAAGAATGGGCTTGGCTGTTTAACACTGTGGACCGGATGGCGTACGAAGGGATTGGCAAGGTTTTGAAGTCAAGAACGGGATGGGATTTCGTGGGAGGTGAAAACGGAACCGACTTGTTTGGGTTTGACGCAAAGCCGACCGGTGCTAAAGGCGAACCAACTGAATATGGTGAAGGTGGCTGGGGTGAAAAAGAAGTGGAAATAATGGATGATATTGCTTCTTTTTGGGCTGCGGACTTTTATCAAGGCGATTCTTCTACGTGCGCGACTGGCTTCGGGTGCTTTGGCTACATTTTTGCCCAGCTAGCCGCAGGGAATGGAATGAGCCGTATATATTTATCTAACATGTTCAAAAAAGTTGGCCGTGATTATGATAGGGAATTTTTATCAAGTGTCCGTTGTGTTCGAGATGAACAGGACTGAAAATCAGAATTTTACTCCGAGGTAGGAATTTTCAATGAAAACAGGTAAACTCTTTTTGGCCAGTCTTTTGGTTGCGGCTTTTTTCGTCGCCTGCGGTGACGATGTGACGCGGGTAGTCTCTCCGTCCGGGATGGAAACGGTTTCGCTCGGGGAATGTTCAAGCGAGACTCTCGGAAAAATGCTTTATGTCGCCGAAAGGAAAAGCGCCTATGTTTGTGGCGATTCCGGCTGGTTTCCGCTTGCTTCTCGCAGGGAAAAGCTCGCCTGTGATTTTGAAATCTTGGAGGATTCTTCGGGCTACCGGATGGTTTGTGACGGCGATTCCGTCGGTGTCATCTATCATGGAAAGGACGGTGCTGATGGGACGCTTGGGGCAAATGGCGAGAACGGCTTTTTGGCAAGTTGCTCGATAATCGAAAAGGAGAACTGGATTTTTCTCCAGGTTTGCGGTTCGGATACGACTTTCCTTTACCAGGCGATTTGCGGGGGCGAGCTTTTTGATCCGAAGGCAAATTTTTGCTTTGAAGGCAAAATTTTCGAAAAACCTGTTTTCGGGACTGTTACCGATTTGCGGGATTCCGAAGTCTATCGGACTGTTCGGATAGGAAAGCAGACCTGGATGGCGGAAGATTTGCGAAGGGATATTCCGGGTAGCGTTACAAATGATCCCAAAGCCTGTCTTACAACGGATACGAGTGCTTTTTGCACATATTGGAGGGGTAGGAAGAATGGGCCTAGTGGTGTGGGTATGTGGATGTTTGATCGCGCCTTTGCGGATTCTGCCGCTGAATTGATTCTTAGTGCGGGACGCCTGTACGAAGCCGAAAGCCTTTCTGTCTCGGACAAGGCCGGGCTGTGCCCTGCCGGATTCCATCTTCCGGACAGCAGCGAATGGAATGAATTGCTTGCTTTTGTAACGGCACATAGCCAAGGTGTCGAGCCGCTGCTTGCGCTTTGGGCTAATTATGGTTGGGCGGGTTGTACTGAAGGCGGTTGGGGGTTTTTGACGCCAACAGGATCTGGTACTACTTCTGAAGGGCAAAACCGAGGTGTCAACGGCGTGGATTTGTTTGGCTTTTCGACTTTGCCTGTATGGACGCAGACGATAGATATTACTAGACAAAATTTAGACACAGATTTTTCGTATATGTACGGAAATCTTTCTGCCTATATAACGGATGAAGGGTTGTTTACGATGCTAGCTGCTGATGGAGGCTTTCATTATCGTAACATCTTGGCGGGTGGTACTCCTTGTTTGACATGTACAGCGACGAGAGAAGTTTCAGGCCGTTATGGAGTAGAAGTTTATAGAGGCTTTGTCCGTTGTGTGGGGGATTAGTCAGAGCTTAGTTGAGAGAACTTGGAGCTTAGATTTGCGGACATCTAAGTTCTCGGGACGAGTTTAGCGGGACACGGGACGCGGAACATAGGACGATGTCATTCCCGTGCTTGTCCGCCGCGGCGGACGCAGACACGGGAATCCC
>CAVKXR010000050.1:0-13084 GCA_963660275.1 Oscillospiraceae bacterium | reverse complement strand
TGTTTCGACGAGGGGAAATTGCAAAACCCTGCTGTCGGATGTCACTTTCCGCTTTTGCAGAATGTTTCCCTGAAAAGAAGGCTTGGGAAGTGGAAGAGATCCTCTGTATCTACAAGGACAAATTTTAAAAGGAGGACAATATGAAGAATATCCAAAAATTATTGAGGCTTTTGGTTTTTAGTTTATCCGCTTCGCTCTATGCGGCAAACTGGAATGGCTCAACACGCGAACCGGAAAGCACAAAGAAAATTGATGGCAAGGTTTTCTATGTGATTACGAGTGCCGAAGAGCTTGCTTGGTTTGCCGCGCAGGTGAATGGTGGACAGACGACGATTAATGCGCAGTTGGCGAATGATATCAAGTTCATGGACGATACGGGCAAGACCAGTTCCGTGAACTGGACGCCGATTGGGAAAGATTCTTCAGCGATATTCAATGGAATATTTGATGGTGCTGGGAAGACTATTTACGACTTGTATTCAAGCCAGAGCAAGTTTGCCGGGGTATTCGGGGTGACGGGAAATATGGCCATAGTGAAAAATGTAAACTTGAATGCGGAAGTAAAAGGCTTGTCCTATGTTGGAGGCTTTGTTGCCTACAATTGGGGCTTGGTGAGTGGCTGTACGAATATGGGCTTTGTTCAGTCTTATCGTAATATATCGGGAGGAATTGCGGGTCTTAACAGAGGGGTAATTACAGACTGCATGAATAAGGGTGATGTGAGAGGAAATTATTACTCGGCTGGTATTACTGGTGAAAACTATGGTACGGTGAGTTATTGTACGAATATGGGAGCAGTATCTGGAGAACGATCAAGTTGTGATCGGCGTGCTGGCGGTATTGTTGGCAGTAACAGTGGCTTGGTAACGGGTTGTACGAATAAAGGTGAGGTTTCCTCCGGGTGTTATGAGAGTGGTATTGCTTCTAAAAACTATGGCACTGTGAGCAATTGTAGAAATTTGGGACGCTTGAGAGATGCGCTTGGTGCGGGTGGTCTTGTCGGAGAGAATGAGACGGGGAAAAAAATTGTCAACAGCTTCAGCGTAACAGATATCGCATACGCCGGGGTTGTCTATTCCAATTCCGGCACGGTCACTAACTGCTACTACGATTCTGATGTCCTAACTGGCAAATCAACTGTCGCCCCGAACTCGGGATTGCACACGTCCGACATGCAGAGCGACCGCTTCGCCTGGGTCCTCAACACGACGAACGGCACGGCTGCGCACAGCGGCGTCTGGAGCCGCGACAGCGTCGGCTACCCGGTGTTCGCGGACTCGCTCCATTTGCCGATCTACAAGGTGGTCTTCGACGACAGCGGCGCGACGACCAACCGCTACACGAGCTACAGGGGAAGGGTCTCTTTCCCGGAAGATCCCGAACCTCCCGAGGGCAAGATGTTCGGCGGCTGGTACACGGACGACGGCGTGAAGGTCAAGGCGACGACAGTCTTCTCGAAAGACCAGACCGTGCACGCGGTCTATATCGACGCGTCCGACATCTACTTCTCCATCCGGTTCTTCGACTCGGACACGACGCTTCTCGATTCGCAGTACGTGCAGTACGGCAGGACGCCGAGCTACAGCGGAACGCCCATGAAAGCTTCCTCGGCGCAGTACAGCTATGCGTTCGAGGGCTGGCACGTGGAACCCACCGCCGCCACCGAGGACTTCGACTACTACGCGGTCTATTCGGAGACGCTGCGCTCCTACACGGTCCGCTTCCTCGACTTCGACGGCTCGGAGCTGCAGTCCTCCACCTACCTCTACGGCGCGACGCCCGGCATCTCGAAAGTCCCGGCCCGCGAAAGCACGGTCGCCTACGACTACGCGTTCTCCGGCTGGACGCCCGCTGTCGAGGCGGTGACGGGCGACGCCATCTACACGGCGCTCTACGACTCGTCGAAGGTCCTGTACACGGTCACGTTCATGGACGGAAGCTCCGTTTTCGCGACGGTCCGTGTTCCCTACGGCGGGACGGCGAAAGCCCCTGGGACGCCCTCGCGCGAAGGCTACAAGTTCGTCGGCTGGAACGGCTCGCTCTCGAACGTCACGGGGGACGTCACGGTCTCCGCGCTGTTCGAGGAGCTGGTCTATCGTGAGGTGGTCATCGACCGCGGGGACGACGGCATGGATACGGTCAAGGTCGAGGAGGACGAATGGTTCACGCTCCCCGATGCCCCGGAGAAGCCCGGCCACACATTCACTGGCTGGTACGGCCCGGACGGGGACTATCTCGGCAAGGCGGGCGACACGGTGAAGGTCTCCGCCGACATGCGGATCGAGCCGCGCTACGAGGCGAACCTTTACAGGATCGCTTTCGTGAACGGCTCCGACACTTTACAAAGCGGTGAAGCCGCTTACGGCACGCTCCCGTCCTACACCGGGGCGACCCCGACGAAGGCCTCTTCCGCGAAGTTCACTTACACGTTTGCCGGCTGGGAACCCGCGATCGACACGGTGAAGGGACCCGCGACCTACACGGCGATCTTCGATTCGACGGAGATTCCGCTCAGCAGCAGTTCCAGCTCAAGTGAAGCTTCCTCTTCGAGCGGCAAGTCCAGCTCGAGCGTCGCCTCTTCCAGCTCTTCGGCGAAGTCTTCTTCTAGTTCCGCGGGGAAAAACTCCAGCAGCTCGTCCGAACCCTCCGACGCCCTCGTAGCGAACCTCCCCACTCCGACATGGAGCGTCACCGCCGCAGGCAGGAACTTCCGGGTCCACGTCGCACCGGTCGGCAAACCCTACGCTCTCTTCGACCTGCAGGGAAAGGTCCTTGCCAAGGGCCGCGTCGAAAGCTCGGAGATGACGCTCTCTGTTCCCCGGGCAGGGAGCTACATCGTCCGCGTCGGGAATCGTTCCGTTCGGATGAACGCGAAATAGCTTCAAAAGTTCAAGGGATGGCGGGCATCAGGATGTTCGCCGTCCGTCAGAAAAAAGGATTTATGCGATGAAAAATCTAACGGCAAAGTTTCTTCCGCTTGTTTTGAACGTTGCTTTTCTTTCCGCCTGCGGGGACGACGTGACCGTGGTGAATATGGCGGGCCAGTCGGGCATTGGACAAGTGGCGAGTTTTGGCGGATTGCCGAAATGTACGGCGGGGAATGCCGGCGAGATGCTCTACGCGGTCGATTCGGCGAAGGTTTATTATTGCGCAGATTCGGCGTGGGCGGCGCTGAACGGCTCGGACGGACGTGACGGCTCCGACGGCGAAAAAGGCCAGGGCTGCACGGCGGACTCCACGGCGAAGGGCTTTGTCGTCATATGCGGCGGGGACACGGTCGGGACTATCGTGAACGGCTTTGGAAAAGTCCCCGAGGGAAATTTCAGCTGTTCGAAATACGACTGCGTGACGACCGCCTACCTGAACCCCGCCTTCAAATACGGCGAGCTTTTGGACGAGCGGGATGGCAAGCTTTACCGCACGATCGAAATCGGTTCCCAGACCTGGATGGCGCAGAACCTGGACTTCTACGACTCCTCGGACGTTTCGCTCGAAGGGCAAACCGCCTGCTATTACGACTCGCTTGTATTCTGCGAAACGTACGGTCGGCTTTATTCGTGGAGCGCGGCCATGAAGTTCCTTTCCGACTACAACAACCGGCAGACGGAAGCGGAAATGATAAGGACGCCTCATCGGGGAGTTTGCCCCGAGGGATGGCACCTGCCGAGCGACGCGGAATGGGATTCGCTGGGCGTCTACGTGGATGCGCACAACGGTGCGGAGGGCGCGGGGGCGAGCCTCAAGGCGCGTTACCTGTGGACCGGTCCCGCCAATTCTTTTGAAGCGGCCTACGAAACGGACCTTTTCGGCTGGTCGGGACTTCCGGGCGATAAAACGTCTTACGGAACGATTCCGTCCACGGGCGAGGTCGGATTTACCGGATTTGACCGCCAGCTGGGAAACTTCGGCTATTGGTGGAGTGCGACGGAAAAGTTGGAAACGTCTGCCGTTTCGTGGAGCGTCCAGACGAACCAGTTTGTCAAGATAGACTTCATGAAGGGGAACGGCCTTTCCGTCCGCTGCGTGAAGGATTGACGTGTTTTTTTAGGAAGCTTGTCCAGTTTTATCCAAAAGGAGTCAGACAATGAAAAATTTAACCGTAAAATTTCTTCTGCCGGTCGCGGTTCTTCTTTCCGCCTGCGGGGACGACGTGACCGAGGTGAACATGGCGGGCGTCGGCCAGGTGGCGAGCTTCGGCGAACTGCCGGAATGCACGGCGGAAAACGCCGGCGAGATGCTCTATGCGACCGATTCGGCGAGGGTCTATTACTGCGCGGATTCGGCGTGGGCGACGCTGAACGGCTCGGACGGACGGGACGGTTCCGACGGCGAGAAAGGCCCGGGCTGCACGGCGGACTCCACGGCGAAGGGGATCGTCGTCGTGTGCGGCGGGGACACGGTCGGGACTATCGTGAACGGGAAGGACGGCTCCGACGGCAAGGACGGGAAATCGTCGGTGGACACGCTTGTCGTCTCGAAGTCCGACACGCTGGTAGTCATCGATACGGTACTCGGGTTGGACGGCTCCAGCTGCACCGCGGAGGCACTTCTTGACGGCTCGGGCTACAGGATCGTCTGCGGGGGAGATTCCGTCGGGGTGATCCTGAACGGCAAGGACGGCAGGGACGGCCTCGCGAAGGTCCCCGAAGGGAATTTCAGCTGCTCGGAATACGACTGCGTGACGACCGCCTACCTGAACCCCGCCTTCGAATACGGGGAACTACTGGACAGGCGCGACGGCAAGGTCTATCGCACGATCGAGATAGGCTCGCAGGTCTGGATGGCGCAGAACCTGGACTTCTACGATTCGTCGGACGCCACGCTTCGCGGGCAGACGCACTGCTACTACGACTCGCTCGCGTTCTGCGAGACCTACGGGCGGCTCTACACGTGGAGCGCGGCGATGGGCTTCGACAGCGCCTACAACAGCCGGCTGACCGAAGAGGGGATGATCGGGGATCCGCACCGGGGCGTCTGTCCCGAGGGCTTCCACCTGCCGAGTGACGCGGAATGGGACGCCCTTGCCGCCTACGTGGACGCCCACAACGGGGCGGAAGGCGTCGGCACGAGCCTCAAGGCGCGCTACCTGTGGCGGCAGGATTCCTCGAATATCAAGTACAACTGCTTCACTCCGGGGACGGACCTTTTCGGCTGGGCGGGACTTCCGGGGGATAACTACGTGAAGTCGGAATCGGTAACGGTAGGCGGGAAAAAGTTTACGGGATTCGATGGCAATATCGGGACTGGTGGTGAATGGTGGATTTCCCCAGGGACTTCTGCTTTTGAGACAAAGTCTACACATTTGAGTAATGGATACGAACGTTTTGCTAAGGGTAGGGTTGAAAAGGATAATGGATTGTACATCCGCTGCATTAAGGACTAAAAAGAAATTTTGATTTTAGCGAGGTAAAAGATGAATCACATTAACGCGCTTCTGCATGTTTTAATGCTCAGCGTATTTCTCGTTCTTTCAGGCTGTGGCGACAATGTCACGAACATCTATCTGCCGGATAGCGGTGCAGCGTCCAGCGAAAGCCGCTATTCGTATGGTGTTTTATCGTCTTCGTCCGCTGCTTCCAACGAGAACCGTTGCCCCAATGCCGATACGGCTTCGCTTATCTCCGCAGCCTGTCCTACGCTAAGCTTCGTGCCTACGGAACGTCTGAACCAAAAAATGTTAGCCGATTGCGGATACGGTTTTCTCTTGGACGAAAGGGATTGCCAGGTGTATCGGACGGTTACCATCGGCGGTCAAACCTGGATGGCGCAGAACCTGAACTATTTACCGAAAAGCGGGACCTCTTATTGCTACGACGGCAACGATTCCTATTGCGAAAAATACGGTCGGCTCTATGTCCGGGCTGCCGTTTCCTGCCCAAACGGTTGGCACGTGCCGGATGACGGCGAATGGGAAACGCTGTTTGCAAGCATCGGTGGACAATCGAAAGCGTCCGCGGCCTTGCGGGCGTCGAACGGCTGGGAAGAAAAGCATCCGGATTTGAACGACGATGACGCTTACGGATTTTCCGCACTTCCGTCGGGCGTGTATTATTTCGGTGACGAAGGCAACACGGGCTGGTTCTTCTCGGCGACAGGCTACAACGACTTTTCCGTCGATGCCTCGGAAAGTTCCAAAAAAAGCACCGCTGCCAGCTATACGGCGATTTCCGTCCGATGCGTGAAAGACTGAAGTTTCGCTTAGCTCGACAAGCTCGCTAACCTGCCATTGCCGTTTTTTGCAATGTGTCATTGCCGGGCGTGACCCGGCAATCTCTCCAAGCTGTCATTATCGGGCTTGACCCGATAATCTCAATTCCATACAGAGATTCCCGTGTCTGCGTCCGCCGCGGCGGACAAGCACGGGAATGACAGTGAGCGGAAACAGTTCGCTTGGAAACCCCGTGTCCCGTGTTCCGCTAAACGCTTCCCAAAAGCCTAAACGTCCTATGTTCTAAGAACTAAGATCTATCCACTAATCTCTGACACGCCTCGCTTCCCCAAAAACAGCCTTTTTCCGCAGAAAAATCCAAAGGAACGCTTCCCAAAAATTAAAAATGTCCGTTTTTCCGTTTTTTTATGTAGTTTGGGGGTAAAAAATCAAGGAGTTTGGAATGAAGTTTAAATTGCTCGCTGTTCTGGCCGCCTTTTGCGTTTCCCCGTCATTTGCCATCATCGGTCTGGGCTTCCACTATGCACCGAATTTCGGCACGAGCCTCGACAAGACAAAGAACGAGAGCATCGAAAGTTTTGGGTCGGGCGAACTCAGTTCGTCGATCGAGTACAGGCACGGGTCGTTCAGCGGAATGCAGGGCTTCGGTCTCAAGCTCTGGGTCGATATTCTCCCGATTATCGATGTCGAAGCGACCTACAATCTGGCGTGGGGCTCCTACAGTTCCACGATGACGGTGACAGGTCCCGACGGCAAGGCGATGGAGCAGGATATCGAACTCGAATTTGACGGCGTGCCTTTTGGCAAGACCACTCCGAAGTTCGTGGCGATGAACGGCGACCTTTCCATCACCTACCCGATTACGTGGCTTCCGATCATCCGGCCCTATATCGGCGGCGGCATCACCTATTACCTAAGCACTCCCGTGATGAGCGCAAAGTTTATCAAGGGCTACATGGATGTGCTGGACGGTGAATTGCAAAAAGCTCTCGCGACCGGGACGATGACCGCGGACCAAACAAAGGAACTTTCGGACAAGATTTCATCGAAATTGCAGGATGACGGCTTGAATACGAATCTCGGCGGGCACATTCTGCTTGGCGTCCGCGCGAAACTCCCGATTATCCCCGTCGCCGCCTACGTAAACGGCAAATACTATTTCGGTGTCGATTACGACGATGAAATCGACGCGTCGGCGTTTGTCCTCGAAGCGGGCGTCGGCTTTGCCCTTTAATTTTCGGAGCTTCTTGCATGGATAGAAAAAATTCAAGCATCACGATTCTCATCATCGAAGACGAAATCGCTATCGCCGAGGGGCTGGTCGATCTTCTGGAATTCCAGGGCTTCCACGTCAAGCATGTGGCGGACGGCATTTCCGGGCTTTCGGAAGGGCTGAGCGGCAAGTACGGGCTGATTCTGCTCGACCTGATGCTTCCGGGCATGGACGGCTTTACCGTTTGCGACAAGATCCGCGAACAGGACAAGGACGTTCCCATCATCATCCTTTCGGCGAAAAATACGGACAAGGATATTATCGACGGTCTCAAATACGGCGCGGACGATTACGTGCCGAAGCCTTTTGCCGTGCCGATGCTCCTCGCCCGAATCGAAGCGGTTCTCCGCCGTTCGTTCCAGTCCATGGAAGGCGACAGCAAGTTTACCGCGGGGAATCTCCGGGTCAATTTCCGGGAATACAGCGGGCTCCGCGGCGCGGAAAAGCTTTCGTTCACCCGCAAGGAAATCGAGATTCTCGAATATCTTTGGAACAACCGCGACAGGGCGGTTCCCCGGGCGGAACTTTTGAACAAGGTCTGGGGCTACGAAAATGCGGAAACGGTCGATACGCGCACGGTCGATATCCACATCACGAAGCTTCGCAAGAAAATCGAGGACGATCCGTCGCACCCGCGTCTTTTGGTGACGTTCCGCGGTGAAGGCTACCAGCTGCGCGAAACGCCGGACTGATGAATCGGCTCAAGCTGATTTTCACTTTTCTTTTTTTGGTCATTGCGGTTCCCGTCGTGCTCCTTTTGGTGAATTCCTACCGGAATCTCCAGACGGAGTCCCAGTACGCCTACAAGGAACAGGCGTATTTCATTTTGCAGATGCTGAACCAGCGGATTTACGACGACCTCGCGATAGAGGAACAGCGTTCCTATTCCGAATATCGCTTTATCCGGGCGGTTTCGATTATCGGCGGCGAGGAAGTGACCATATCGAAGCTTGCGGAGATGCCTATCCGCAGCCATTACGGTGGAGGGATGATCGGATTTTTCCAGCTCGATCCGGATGACGACATGCACACGCCGGTTCTCCCGGACGGCATTCTCGAAAAGATTCCGGTCGAGGACCGCGCCAAGCGTGAAATCGTGCGGGATAGCATCCAGAACGTTCTCAACCAGCTAGGAATCCACAACGAAGGCCGCAGCCGGACGCAGGTCCAGACGAATACGCAGGACAGTCTCGACCGCCTTTACGGAAAGAATCTGACGCTTGCGGTGAAGCTTAACGAAAGCAAGAAGTTCCAGCGGCGCTACGAGCAGAGTTCGCAGACGGAGAGCTTCCTTTTTGACGTGGAATCGGCGCGTATCCGTCGCATCTCCGAGAAAGGCGTCGTGCAGGATGACGATTCCATTCCGAACCCGACGATTCTCGAAGTGGAGATAGACCCGTTCCAGGCGAAGTTCAACCAGAATTACATCGTCTATTACCGGAACGTCTGGCGGAACAACGAGCAGTTTATCCAGGGCTATGCGGTCCGCTTGCGTCCTTACCTGGAAAAGCTCGTCTTCAACGAGATGCAGTTTAATCCGACGGAACAGGGCTTTGCGCTGGAATTCGGTACAAAGGATGTACCCTATGTCGTTTTCGGCGACAGGAAAAATTCCCGCGGGCTGCTTCTCGATGTACCGCTGCAGTTCCCGCTGAACGATATGTTTCTCTCGGTCTATCTGACGGAGGAAAGCTCCGGGATGGGGCGCGCCTTGATAATCCTCATCGGAATCGTGATTTGCGGAGCGATTCTCGGCGGGTTCATCGCGGTTTACCGTTCGACGCGTAGCCAGATCCGCCTAGCGAACAAGAGGCAGGATTTTGTGTCGGCAGTGAGCCACGAACTGAAAACTCCGCTTACGGCCATTCGGATGTACGCGGAACTTTTGCAGAACTCCTGGGTCGCCAACGAGACGAAACGGCAAAAATATTACGGGCTTATCGTGAGCGAAACGGAAAGGCTCTCACGGCTGATCCAGAACGTGCTGAACCTTTCGAAGCTCGAACGCGGAAACTGGAACGTGCAGTTTACGAAAATCAACCCGAAGACGATTCTCGATACCTTTGTCGCCACCTACACGCAGAACATCGAAAAGAACGGTTTCGATTTGACCGTGACGAGCGACATCTGCAACATGGAACTTACGCTCGACAAGGATGCCGTGATGCAGGTCCTGATGAACGTTGTCGATAATTCGCTCAAGTTCGCGCGGGAAAGCGCCTACAAGATGATTGTCCTCGAACTCCGCGTCCGGGAAGACGACGTCTATTTTGTCGTCCGAGACTACGGTCCGGGAATCCCCGCCAAGGAAATGGAGCACGTTTTCGAGGAATTTTACCGCATCGGAAACGAGATGACGCGCACGACCGCGGGGACGGGCATCGGGCTTTCGATGGTCAAGAAGCTCTGCGACATGACAAATATGAAAATCGAAATCGAGAACGCGAATCCGGGGCTTCGGACGAAGCTGCATTTACCGCTCTTGAATATCTAGTCCCCGGAAACTTCGTTTTCTAGATTTTGTAGAGAAACACGAGGCGTCTATGACAAAGGAAGACATTCTTGAAAATCCCGAACAGTATGACCTTTCGATAGAAACGGTCGGCAAGTGCACACTGCTCTCGCCGATGAAAGGCCTAAAGTTTGTCGATGATTCCAAGCGGGTCAGTCTCGCGACGGACGTGGCGACAATCGAAAAGTTTACCAAGGCGGGAAAGCCGATTCCGTCCCTCGAAGCGGCCGGTCCGCGGCAGATGATTTACCACGATCCTTCGTGGACGCGAGCGGCGATTGTCACCTGTGGCGGTCTCTGCCCGGGCCTCAACAATGTCATCAAGAGCCTTGTCCGCGTTCTGTGGTTCGATTACGGCGTGCGGAACATTTTCGGAATTCCATACGGCTACCGCGGTCTCAATCCCGACTACGGATACGCTCCGCAGATTCTCGACCCGGATATCGTCGATAACATCCAGGAAGACGGTGGAACGATTCTCGGCAGCTCGCGCGGCGAGCAAAGTTCCGAAGTGATGGTCGATACGCTGATGCGCCTGAACATCAACATGCTCTTCTGCATCGGCGGTGACGGGACGCTCCGTGGCGCACGGGATATCGCCAAGGAAATCAAGCGCCGGAAGCAGCCCATTTCGGTCATCGGGATTCCCAAGACGATTGACAACGATTTGAACCTGGTCGATCGGACTTTTGGTTTTGAAACGGCGGTTCTTGCCGCATGCAACGTGATCATGAGCGCTCACTGCGAAGCGAACGGCGCGTTCAACGGTCTCGGACTGGTGAAGCTCATGGGACGCGATTCCGGCTTTATCGCTGCGGATGCGTCGCTCGCGACGACGGTTGTGAACTTCTGCCTGATTCCCGAAGTCCCGTTCAAGCTCGAAGGTGAAGGCGGACTTTTCAATGCGCTCGAAAATCGCTACGCAATCGGCAAGAAACATGCGGTTCTTGTCGTTGCCGAAGGGGCGGGACAGCACCTGTTCAAAGGGCTTCCGCAGCGGAAGGACGCTTCGGGGAACATCCTCAAGTACGACATCGGCGACTATCTGGTCGAAAAAATCGACGAGCATTTCAAGAAGGTCGGGACGGAAATCAACATCAAGTATTTTGATCCGAGCTACATGGTCCGCAGCATTCCCGCCAAGGGAACCGATGCAATTTTCTGCTACCAGCTGGCGGAAAACGCTGTCCACGCGGCGATGGCGGGCAAGACGAACATGGTCGTCGGAAGCATGAACGAAAAGTTCACCCATGTGCCGATAGACTTTGCCGTGAGCGAACGTCGGAAAATCAAACCGGACAGCCCGCTGTGGCACGCGGTTCTTGGTTCGACGCGCCAGCAGGACTATTTCACGGGAAAGTTCGCAAAACGCAAAAAACAATAATTATAAACATTTGACCTCGAAGGAAAATTTCTAGCTTATACTTGCTATGCTCACAAAAGAAGAAAAAGTCATCATTCGTACGGCGCTTATGGAATATCGCAACCTTCTTTTCAAGGCATTCCATGGAATCGAAGAAGAAAAGGCGCGAATCGCCGCGGTGAATCGACTTCTCCAGACGTGGAAAATCTGACCTGAAGAAAATGTTTCGCTTCATAATCCTCTTGCTTTTGTCGTTTGGCTTTGCCATGGCAAATAGCGACTTGGATAGCGGCAACTACTGGTTCGAAAATCGGGCGCTTCATTCAAAAAACGACCATGCGGATTCCGCGGTTGTCGAAAAGATGATTCTCGCCTACAAGCGCGCGTTAAAAGATTCCGCGGTCGAGGAAATCGCTGCGGAAAAATTGCTTTACGCCTATTATTTCAAGGGTTGCCATGCGGTCTTTGATCACAAGGCGCGTTTAAAGCTCTTTGCCGAATCCAAGAAGTTCGGTGAGGAAATGCATGCGAAGTTTCCGAACAATTTGAAAATCACATCGCTTTACGCGCAGAATCTTTCGCTGTGGGCAAACGAATACGGGGCGCTCCAGGCGGTCAAGGAAGGCGCCGCGGCGAAGGTCCGGGACCTTTCGCTCGAAGCGAAGAATTACCAGTTTCTCGGTCGCGCGCACCAGCTTCTGCCCTATATTCCCATCTTTCTGAACTGGCCCGACAAGAAGCTCGCCGAAAAATACCTGCTGATGGCGCACGAGGAAAACCCGAAGGATATCAACACGATGCTTTTTCTTGCGGAGCTGCGCCTCGACCAGAAACGTTACGACGAAGCGTTGAAGTTTGTGGACAAGGCTCTCGACCGAGGCGTTCGCACGGATTTTCTGGTAGAAGACAAGCGGACCCGCTGGAAGCTCAAGGAACTCAGAAAAAAAATTCTCCAGAAATCCGGAAACTAGCGAATTTAATCCAGGTCTTCGGAAAACTGCCGGTCGAATTCCTTGGCTTCGGCTTCGCTCACGAAATAGCCTTTGGGCTCGCGGAACGTGCCGCTAATCGGTTCGAGAAATCCGTTCGAAAGTTCCTTGACGAGGAAATAATCGGCATCGGGATCGTCTGCGTAGCGGATGCCCTTTTCCTTTCCGCGGACAAATCCGCTTTTGCTGTAAAAGGCGATGTTCCCACAGATAGCGAGCGCGCCCGCTCCGAGTTCCCTTGCGCGTTCCGTCGAAAAGTCCAGAAGCTTCTTGCCGAATCCTTGTCGCTGGAACTCCGGGTCGATGCTTATGGGGCCGAATGTTAGGATGGGAATCCGTTCGCCATTATCGCACTGGATTTTTGCACGGGCGAACATTACGTGCCCGATGATTTTTCCTTCGCGTTCGAGGACAAAGTCCAGTTCTCTGACGAAATCGGGATCGGTTCGGAAATTGTGCAAAACATAATGTTCAAGGCATCCCGGGCGATAGACGTTCCAGAAAGCCTTTCGGGTAAGGCGTTCAACTTCGCGGTAATCGTCGGGCGTTTCATTTCGGATGATGCATTTGACCATTGATTTTTTTCTCCATTTCCTGCAGGTGCAGGTCGAAAAGTTTCCGGATGGCATCGTTCTTTTTGGCTTGGTCGCTCAGGCTGTAGAGGAAAAATATCGGAGCGAAAAATTCCAAGGCGAAGTTCTCCGGTTGTTCTAGCTCGAGCGATTGGAAAATGTCTCTGGTGTAGCCAAAGGGACCCGCGCAAAGATACTGCTGGAAC
>CAVKXR010000049.1:0-13344 GCA_963660275.1 Oscillospiraceae bacterium | reverse complement strand
GTACGAATCTTTTCCAGAACGGGAACCGTCCGTGCAAGCGGATAGACACGAAGCCCGCACATCGCATCGGGAATCCTCGACGAAAGCGTTTCGACAAGAACCCAGAAATTCGTTATCTTCCTACCGATTTCGCGTTCCTTCGGCACGGAAGCATCATAGACCGGAAATCCGCCGACCAAATTTTCAAAATGTTTTCGGGAAGCCTTGAGCAGAAACGGAATCGCTGACGCATCGTGCTGCCCGTCGGCATCGACTTGGAGAGCATGGGAGAATCCCAGTTGAAACGCTTCGCGAAGCCCCGAACAGACCGCGCCGCCTTTTCCCATATTGACATGATGCGAGATAACGATTACTCCGGAAAATTCCTGCGAGATTTTTTTCAGAACTTGGAGAGCCTCGGGAGTATTTCCGTCGTCGATGATGATGACCGGGAGTTTTAAATCCACCAACTTTTTGACCACATCGCGAACCGTGTTTTCATGCCGATACACGGGAACAATTGCGCAAGGATTAAATTTCATTTGGCGGCATCTCCAATTCAACCGTTCCCGACGACAGTTTCTTCCCTTCTCCGGAGAAAATGCCAAACAGAAGTTTTCCCGAATCCGGCGAGTAAGAGCATTCAATTGTCACCGGCATTTCGGGAAATATCGGTCCCATAAACTTGGCGCGCGAAATCCGCTTAAAGCGGAACTCCTTTTTCAGCAGCCCGCGGAACAGCCGCAAGACCAGGTCGATTTGAACGACCGCTGGCAAAAGTTTAAACTCCGGAAAATGCCCGTCATAATAATCGCTCGTTTCGGGAACGACGATCTTGACCTGCATCCTATTTTTTTCCAGCCGGTATTTCAGGATTTTAAAATTCGGCGATTCGGGAATTTCAAACAACGCCTGGATATCCCGCGTCCGAATTTTTCCCATCACGTCCTGCGGAAGCTCTTCGAGGTAGCGCCATTTTTTAGGCAAGACCGTATTTTCCAAAAAGCCGGAAAGATGTTCCTTGAAAAACGCATTGACGTCCCTTTTGGAAAGACCTTGAAACTTTGCGTTCCCTTCATCGTTCAAGACGATCGCCGCCGCAAGATATTGCCGTTTTCCCGACATCGGAACGACCCGAGCATCGCACACAAAGCCCGTCTGCCGCAAGCGATTTTCCACTTCCGGAAGT
The DNA here is from genome assembly GCA_963660275.1 of Oscillospiraceae bacterium. Lineage (GTDB taxonomy): Bacteria > Fibrobacterota > Fibrobacteria > Fibrobacterales > Fibrobacteraceae > Hallerella. The sequence continues at coordinate 12,176 of CAVKXR010000049.1, read as the reverse complement.
GAAATTCTCTTTTCCTCGATTTTCACAATGGAATCCGATCGACCGAGAAGTTCAAACGATCCGTCCGCAAGGAGCGTTCCCAAATCGCCGGTCATAAAACCGCAAGCATCCGTATAGGACGACTGGATTTTTAGGCAACCATTTTCCGCAAGTGAAATTTTATTCGGAAAAATCGGATGCCAAGAAGCTCCTTCCCGAATGCGCCGCGTAGCAATCGCTCCCGCCTCCGTGCAACCGTAGATTTCCTGCACACCGTTTCCCGAAAGAGATTCCACACCGCGAGAAACATCTTCCGGCAAGACGCCCCCGGCAGAAAGCCAGAACGGTTTCGTTTTAAAAGGAATCGGCTTTTGCGAAGAAGAAACCAGGCGTTTTAGAAACGCGGGACTCGATACGATTACGGAAGGCTCCCGAACGATGCTTTCCAGTTCTTCGGGAAATTCAAAACGGAATCGGCGAATGGGAAGCCCAGCCGAAATCGGCACAAAGATTCCGAAAGCCATTCCGTAGATATGATGGTGGTTGACCGTCGTATAAAAATTCCGTCCGACGAAGTTCTTGCCAAAGCATTTTGCGAGAGCGTTCGCCTCGTTTTCAAACTGCGCACCGGTCTTTGCAACTTCCTTGGGAGCGCCCGTCGTTCCCGATGTAAAAAGAGATGCCCGAACTTTTGAAATGTCAAAAGGTTCCCACGGTTTTTCGGGAGAAAATGTTTTCAGGAGCTGCGGAATCTGCAGGGAATTTTCCGCCCCGCTGTCGTTCAGAAAACCGACATTTTCCGTCCGGATTTCACGGATATATTCCGGTTGCCGATTCGCCGAAAAAAGGATTTTCTTCCGGCTCTGGAAAAGCGCAAAAACGGCGACCAGAAAATAATAGATGTCATCCGCATTCAAAATCCACGCATCAAACTTTTCCCTTTCAAGCGCCGTGCGCAGCCGAGAAACGTCCGACTTGAAATCCGCCCACGTCCGGACGTCTTTCGAGATTCCCGATCCGCCAAAGCAGACAATCGAATCCTCCGGGCGGGAGTCCGCCTGAATCTGCGAAAAGGGAATGTATGCATTCAATCGTTCCTGTTTCATTTTTCGAATTCCATATTCCAGGATAAAGAAAATTCCCATTAGAATATAAGCGATAAGACCGTTGTACAGAGACCAAATCCTTTCATCCGCAAAGAGAACCGTCCACAAAGCGATAAGGCCGTTGAAGACAAAAAAAATGCACCAGGCAAGCGTCACCCGGTCGCAATAACGCTCCACGTAGAACCGGTCCGCGCTTTGCAAGATTCGCCTGTCTGAAAATGTCGCCAGCCGAAAGACAAGGCTCGGGCCGCGAAAAAGCGTCGCTCCAAAAAATACAAGCAGCCCCGCATTGACAAGAACCGGATAAAACTTGAGAACGAAAGCGTTATCCAAGGCAAAAGCCGTTCCGCCGCAAGCGACCAGAAACAGGGCGAAAGACATCTCCTTCGCCCGCGAAATCTTTGAAAGCCCTTTTTGCGAAATCGAAAAGAAATGAAAGGCCGCGAGAAGCAGAAGTACGAGGCTCAGCTTGCGCGGAGATAATCCCCAGAACCGAATTCCACAAAAAACCAGAATAGGATAGAGGACCGACAACGCAGCAAAGAAAATCTTCCCCGCAAGAGAATTCATTTCTTTTCGTCAGCTTTTCCGGCAAGGTCATGCAGAGCATCGACAACGTCCTGCAAAGTCCTCATGTTTTTAAAGACTTCCGGATCGACATTATGCGGAAGCATTGATTTAAACTTCACGATCAAATCCACCGCATCGATGCTGTCTAAATCTAAATCTTCGTAAAGACGCGCTTCGGGAACGACTTTCGCCGGTTCCATTTCAAATTCATCGACCAACGCACTTTTAATTTTTTCAAAAATCTGGGCCTTGTCCATCTCAATCCTTCCTGTTTTCCTTGATGTAGGCTGCAAGCGCATTGATAGACGCAAAATGCTTGCGGGTTTCTTCATTCACCGTCGAAAAGGATACTCCGAAATTGTCCTTGATGGCGATTCCGAGTTCAAGCGCATCGATACTGTCTAGTCCAAGTCCCTTGCCCGGTCCAAAGAGCGGCGCATCGTCATCGATATCCTCGGCGGCGATGTCTTCTAGTTCCAGGGACTTTATCAAGACATTCTTGATCTGCGTGTTTAAATCTTCCATAAAATTCCTCAAGTCGGATTTCAAATATAATTTCTAAAGGACTTTCCGCACAAATTCCCGACAGGTCTTTTCCGGGGATTCCGTTTTGAAAATCGCGCTGCCGACGACAAAGATGTTCGCCCCGGCATTTTTCGCATCCAGGATATTCGACAGCTTGATCCCACCGTCGATTTCAATGTCCAGTTCAGGCTTCATCGCCCGAAGCATGCGAATCTTTTCGAGAGTGTAGGGAATCAGGCTCTGTCCGCCAAACCCCGGATTCACCGACATCACGAGCACCATATCGACAACATCCAAGACCCAGCGGATACTTTCGATAGGCGTCGCCGGATTGATGCTCACCGCGGGCTTCGCACCTAGCTCCCGAATGCGATTCAAGATTCTGTCCAGATGATTCGTCGTCTCCGCCTGGACCGTAATATAGCTCGCCCCGATTTTTGCAAATTCTTCGACGAACATTTCCGGGTTGCCTATCATCAAATGGCAGTCAAGCGGAAGCTTTGTCGCGCGTCCAATCTGCCGGGAAATGTCCGGGCCGAAACTGATGTTCGGGACAAAGTGTCCGTCCATGATATCGAGATGGATCAGCCCGGCACCGCCACGTTCGACGGCTTCGAGTTCCGATCCCAAATTCAAGAAATTCGCGTTCAAGACGCTTGGCGCAATCATCTGTCTCATATTTCCAAATATAGCATTGAGGGAAAAATGTTTTTTTGTTATTATTAGTTAACAACAAATGAGGAGGTTGATCGATGTCAACGAAAACGAAATCCGCTGTGAAAGCTACGAAGAAAGCTCCCGCTTCTCCGGCCAAGAAAGTTGCCTCGAAAGCCGTAAAGGAAGCGCCGGCAAAGAAAGTCGCCAAGACGACAAAGCCGAAGGCCGCTCCGGTCAAGAAGTCCGCGCCGAAAGCCGCCAAGAAGGAATTGAAGGAAGTCGTGTTCAACGTCTATTCCCCGGATTCCAAGCTGGTCGAAGTCGCAGGCGAATTCAACGATTGGACGCCGGCCAAGATGAAAAAAGGCGAACAGGGCGTATGGTCCATCAAAAAGAACCTCGCCGCGGGAACCTACCAGTACAAGTTCATCTTCGACGGAAGCTGGGAAATCGACCAGGCGAACCCCGACCGCGTTCCCGACGGACAGGGCGGCGAAAACAGCATCAAGAATGTCTAGTCCGATGTTTTCCGACGAAACGATTCGTGAGGGTGTCGCAAAATACGGCACCCCTTTTTGGTTCTACGACCGAAGCGCTATCGAAACCCGCATCCGGGAACTCTCCTGCTTTGACACGGTCCGCTTTGCCCAAAAGGCATGTCCCAGCCTTTCAATCATCTCCCTGATGCGAAAAAGCGGAGTCGTCGTCGACGCCGTCAGCGCAGGAGAAATCGTCCGGGCAATCAAGGCCGGCTACAAGGGCGGAGAAAGCGACAAGCAGGTTCCGCAGATAGTCTATACCGCGGACATCTTTGACCGCGATGCGTTAGAACTTGTCAAGGAGCACAGGATTCACGTCAATGTCGGCTCTGCGGATATGATTCGGCAGCTCGCCGATGCGGGCATTCGGACGAACCTGACACTCCGGGTAAATCCGGGTTTTGGGCACGGGCATTCCCAAAAGACAAACACTGGCGGACCGCTATCCAAGCATGGCGTCTGGCATGAACAGATCAAGGATTGCGTCAAGCTCGCCCAGGCAAACGGAATGTGGATTACCGGGCTTCACATGCACATCGGCAGCGGTTCGGACTTTGAACATCTTTCCAAAGTCTGCGACGCAATGCGCGATGCGTCAAGACGTCTAGGTTCCCACATCCGGATGATTTCCGCGGGCGGCGGACTTCCCATTCCCTACAAGGAAGAAGAGAAGAACAGCCGAATCGACATTCGCGCCTATTATTCACTCTGGGACAAGACACGAAAAGACATTGCGCAATCCGTCGGGCACGACATTTCGCTCGAAGTGGAACCGGGACGCTACCTCGTCGCAGAAAGCGCTGTCCTCGTCGCAGAAATCCGCGCAATCAAAAAGCAAGCGAACAATCTCTTCTACCTGATCGATGCTGGTTTCAACGATCTTGTTCGCCCTTCGTTCTACGGCTCCTATCATGCGATAACAATTGTTTCCAAAGACGGCAGGATGCTCGGCCCCGAAACCGACGCGATTGTCGCAGGACCGCTATGCGAATCCGGGGACGTTTTTACGCAGGAAGAGGGAGGCTTTGTCGTTTCGCGCAAACTGCCGACAGCAGAAGTCGGGGACTTTCTCGTTTTGCACGATGCCGGAGCTTACGGCAGTGCAATGTCCAGCAATTACAACAGCCGCCGCTACGCACCTGAAATTTTGCAGACGAACGGAACGCTCGAAGTCATCCGCGAACGGGAAACATTCGACCAGCTGATGCAAAACGAAAAAATCGTCACGCTCTAAATTCTGCTCCCATCACACAGCCTCGCCACTGCTCCTTGGCAGCAAGTGGGGCTTTTTATTTTGTATAAAATTTTTTGAGTCAGAAATTGTCGATTGGTAAAAAGAAATCAGAAGACAGGATTCAGTCATTTGATGGGAAGCGGGTGTCAGAGCTTAGTGCTTAGATCTTAGTTGATAGTGGGTAGTAGAAAGGAATCAGGAAACAGAAATCAGTTGATCGCAGTTGAAATGGAACACGGAACACGGTAAGCCGTGTTTGCGTCCGCCGCAGCGGACATGCAAGGGAATGACAGCGTAACAGAAACAGTTCGCTTCAAATCCCTGCGTCCCGTGTCCCTCTTACCACTTCCCAAAAGCTTAGACATCCGCTGTTCTCCCGACTAACCTCTAAACTGCCGCTCAAAGGAAACCGCATCTTCCTTCCGGCCATTTAAATTCACCAGGCGTTCCGGCACAAAAGCGATTCCGTTACTTTGTGCGAAATCAGCGAACCGGGCAGCCCGTTCAAAAAGTTCTTCCGGCGACTGGCTAACCAAAACATTTTTCCGAAATTCGGGAGTCTCCGGGTCAAAGCCTTTGCAAAGCCTCGCCGCCAGCTGTTTCAAGCGACCTAGCGCACCAAAAGGAGTCGAAGCCCCCTCTTCCATCATCAAACCGTAATAGGTTTCAAAGATTCCGCAGACTTCTTTCGCCGAAACCGTCCGGGCGGGCTTTCCTTCCAGCGCATCCGCTATCTCGCCAAAAAGCCACGGATTGTGCATCGCACCGCGCCCGATAGAAACACCGCTCACGGCAAATTCCGACAGGCGCGAAAGCGCACCGCCGACACTCGAAACATCTCCATTTCCGACGACCGGAATTTTCGCTGCGCTTGCCACTTCGCCGATGATATTCCAGTCCGCAAAACCGTTGTAGCCCTGAACACGCGTCCTACCGTGCACCGTGAGCATTTCCACGCCCTCGCCTTCCGCAATTTTCAACGTTTCCATCACGTTAATCGAATTTTCGTCCCAGCCGATTCGACACTTGAGCGTCAAAGGAAGCCGAATGGACTTCTTAACTTCGGCGAGAATTTTTCCAAGTCGCGGCAAATCCTTCAAAAGCCCGGCCCCGCCGCCCTTGCCAGCCACTTTCGGAACGGGACAGCCCGCGTTCACTTCGATGTAATCGGGTTTTAACGATTCGAGAACCTGTGCCGCATAGGCCATCCGTTCCGGACTGCGACCAAAAATCTGGATGCCAAAAGGTCGCTCTTCGGGATAAAAATTCAGCTGCTTGCGGTTTTTCAGCACAAACGGCGAAGTCCCATCCGTCGAAACAAATTCCGAAACCAAAAGCCCGATCCGATTCCCGGAAAGGATCCGGCACAAGCGGCGAAAAGGCGCATCCGTCACACCGGCCATCGGTGAAAGCACCGTGCACGGCGAAACCCGTACATTTCCAAACCGGAATTCTGTTTTCAACATTTACTCACACCTTTTCACAAAAAAGTTCATGCGAATCACCCGGAAAAAAGAAGGCGAAGCGTCCCAAAAGTAGATTTTTCAAGCAAAGGTTCTTATATTTGAATCGTGGCAAATGCAACAAAACAAGATTTGATTCAAGACGTCACCTGCGCGACAGGCATCGTGAAAAGCAAGGTGCGCATCGTCGTCGAACAGTTTTTTGATGTCGTCGCCGAATCCCTCGCCGAAGGCAATACGATAGAGCTTCGCGGTTTTGGAACATTCGCCCGCAAGGAACGCAAGGCGCGTCCGGCGCGCAATCCGAGAACCGGAGAAACCGTCTATCTGGACTCGCGCTCGGTCATCGCATTCAAGTTCTCCGCCGACGTCAAGGCTGCCGTCGCAAACCGAATCCCGACACAAGCCGTCGCCGAAAAAGTCCCGGCGAACAACTTTTAACCTCCGTAACAAAACTCAACCGAATTCCGCCACTTCCTTGTCAGAAAGGAAACGCCAGCTTCCCAGTTCTAGCGTTGAATCGAGCGTCACATTCCCGATAGAAACCCGTTCCAAATCTTCGACATGGTTGGAAACCGCAGCGAACATCCGGCGAACTTCATGATACACGCCTTCGGCAATCGAAATGCGGACTTCCTTTTCGGAAACCTTTTCCAGCGCGCGAGCCACAAAAGGCTTCTTTTCACCTTTCAACTGGACGCCTTCCTTTAAAAGGCGAATCTGCGCATCGGTAATCGGGCGGGCAAGCTTTGCTACATAGGTCTTGAGCATCCCCTTTTTCGGACTTTCCACCCGATGGATAAACTGTCCCTGGTTTGAAAATAGAAGCAGCCCGTGCGAATCCGCATCCAGCCGCCCCACGCAATTCAGACCCATTTCGAGCATCCGCGGGGGAAACTTTTCAAAAACCGATTCGTGATCCCGCGGCTTGTGGCTGCATTCCAAACCGCAAGGCTTGTTCATCATCACATAAAGCTCTTCCCTTGTCGGCACGTTTTCTCCGTTCACGTCAACCGTCTCCGGCCTTTCCGCCAATTCCTCGAACGGATCTTCGACGGTCCTTTCCGAAATTTTCACAAGCCCCGAACGCACCAGCGCGCGGCATTCCTTGCGGGAACCGAATCCCAGGCGAGAAAGCAATCTTTCCACCGTCAACTTTTGCATCTAAGCTCCTTCCGTCGATAAGAATCGAACGATAAAACGTCTCCAAAAGACAAGGCGAAAACCTTTCGGATTTTTCCTCAGGCGCCGACGATTTTTCAGGTAAATCCACGCAAGCTCCAAAACCCAGCGCAAGGACACCAGACAAAATCCCAAAATCCGGGCAAGCGAAAACGACGCCTCGATTCCGCCTTCGATGCGAAGCGTCTTCGTCCCTTCCCAATCCATCCGAAATTCCCAGTTTTCAAGAAGCGGAACGGTCGCGGCAAGAAAATCCAGCGCACCGCCGGCGAATCCCATATCCGCAAAGGAGGACAGACGGATTCCTTCGACAACAGTCGGTTCAAAGCGGCAGCGGAAAATGCGAAAAAAAGCCTTAGACATCCGGGCGACGCCTTTCAAAAGTTTTCGGTCAAAGCCCGGTTCGAGCACCAATGTCAAAAATTCCGAATCCGATTTTTTTTCGTTCTTTTTCCGAGAACTTTTTTCTTTTTTTTGCGAAGACGTCTCTGCTCGTGCAGGCTCGTCCTTTTGCACCGCAGTTTTTTCCGGGCCAGAATTTTCCAAAGTTCTTTCCCCGGTTCCTTCCGCCTTCAATTCTTCGATTTTTTCGTCCGTCGGTTTCTGATAATTTCCGATCAGAACTTCATCATCAGAAAATGCGCTTGTCCGCAAATCCTCCGCCCGCTCCTCGTCATCCAAGGTTTCCGCATTCTCGGGATCTTCCTTTGTACGAAAAACTTTCCAGCGGAAAAAACGAATTTCAAGAGACCCGTTATCCTTCTCGCCCCGAAAAAGGAAACGGACTTTCACCGGAAAAAGCAAAAGCCCGCATACAAGAATGAGTATCGCAATGACTACGGCGTCAAAAATCATTCTTCCGATTCGTCAGCCTTTTTCTTGATTATTTCAAGCAGGTCCGCAAAGGATTTCGTCTGCAAGATCGTCGCGAACTGTTCCTTGTAATTTCTCGCTGTCGAAAGATCGTCGATGACAAGATCCCACGCCATCCAGTTCCCATCGACAAGCGTCATCTTGTAAACGAGAACGGATTCCTTTCCCTTATACCAAAGGTGCGCCGTCACGTTCGCTTCCGTGTTGTTTTTCTTCATCTTGGGCGCATCGTAAATCGTGCTGTCCGTGCGGTACATTTCAAGGCGCTTTGCGCTGGAATTGCGGACCATCCGCTGGAACTCCGAAGCGAAATTTTCCCGGGAAGCCTTGTCGAGACCGTTCCAGGTTTCCTTCGGCAGGGACTTTTCCGCGAGCATCCCGAAATTGAATACGTCGCTCAAAAGACTCTTGACACGCTCCCCGTCCTTCTTCGAAAGGCTTTTCTTCTTAAGAAGCGTCTGCAATTCCTTGTCGTTTTTCGAAATCGCCTGAACAGGGTCCGCGGCAAACGCCACAGCGGTGAACAGGGCTAGAACCGAAGCGAGTATCTGGATTTTCATCGTTTATTTTCCTGGATAAAGTTGGTGAAATTCGGAAAGGGAAATTCCCATCCGGCTGATAAGTTCCGCAAACGCGATGTTGTACTTGCACACCGCATAATAATAGGATTTTTGCAACTGCAGATTGTCCGTATAGGCAGAGACCAAGGCGCTCGCATTGGAAGGATCCAAATCGTATTTCATCGCGGCGCTTTTCAGGATGGATTCGCTCGCCCGCAGGCTCGCCCGCAGACTTTCCAGTTTTTCCTTGGCGCCTTTCGTCTGGATGTATTGCTCTTCCAGCTGCAACAAAATGCCGTCCGCGGCATAGTTTTCCTTGAGCTTCAGGCTGCGAAGTTCCGTCCGGGCAGCCACATAGGAACTCCAGCTGTTCCAGACATTCAAATTGTAGCGAACCCCGAAACCGAACGCCCCGGAAATCTTGTTCACGGCATCCTGCGCAAAGGCGTTTTTCTGGATAGCGGTCCGGTCGCCCGCCCACGATTTCACGTATGTAAATTCCCCCATCAAAAAAAACTGCGGACCGAGCTTCGCCTCGGCGAGTTCCAGCTGGTACTTCCGCGCTTCAAGCCCTGCGCTCAGACGCTTTAAATCCGGGTGACGTTCCACGGCGATATTCCGGGCCTCGTCAAGGGAGGGAAAATATTCCGGGCGTTCCGCAAGAACGGTATCCATCGGGACAAAGACTTCTGACGAATCCAGTCCGAGCGAAAACTTCACGGCGAGCTTGACGCGTTCAAGCCCGCTCCGCGCATCGATTTCCGCTTCGTCGAGCGTGTGGCGCCCGGCCTTGAGCTTTAACAGGTCGGTCTGCGAGACATTCGGCGAGTCATCGTCGAGAGCCTCTTCCAGTTTTTCCTCCGCCCGGTCCATCTGCCTTTTCGCATCCGAAACCAGACGGTTCATTTCAAGCGCCAGAAGATAGTTGTAGTAATACGTCTGCAATTCCACGTTCTTTTCGTGTTCCTTGCCGACAACGTTCATCGTCTGCTGGCGAAGATCCGCCTCCGCGGCTTTTTTCCCGACTTTATACTGTCCGTAATTCAACGGCTGGACCGCCTTGATCTGCGTTCCGAAAAAAGGTCCCATCTTGGTAAAATCCCACGTATCGACCGAATCTCCCCAGTCATCGACACTCTCCTTTAAACCGGGAGCCGGTCCCACCATCATGGAAACTTCAAACTTGGAAAGAATCGCCGAAGCCTTGATTTCGTCGAGCTTGTTTTTCTTGGCCTCGGTCGTATAACGGGATTCCTGGAGAATCGGATCCTTTTGAAGCCCGCGAGCCACAAAGCCTTCGCAATCGTAGCGCACTTCCGTTGCGAAAGCGACCGTCAAAAGCAAGAAGGGCAAGAACCGAAAAATCATTTTGCCAAATTTAGAAATCTGTTACCGCTCTCCGATTCTCTCTCCGACAAGACGCTGTAATTTCCGATATTTGGCGAGGACTTCTTCATAATAAAAAGACGGAATTGGCGAACGTTCCCGAATCTTCGCATCCACACTTCCCTGCCCCATATTGTAAGCGATTATCGCCTTTTTCAAGTCGCCGTAACGTCCGACAAGACGCATCAGGTAGGCGCTTCCCACCACGACGCTCACCTCGGGACGCATCAGGTCTTCCGCCCGTTCCACCTTTATCCCGAAGCGTTTTCCAATCGTCTGCGCCGTCGGAATTTTCAGCTGCATCAGCCCATACGCCCCCGATTCCGCACCGCTCCGAAAGCGCCCTTTCGCAAAAGGATTTCCGTGGCTTTCCTGAAAGACAATCGCGGGTATCAGAAGCGGGTCAAAACCGTAATTCCGAGAAATCATCCAGATTTCATCGCTCAGCATCGCCTTTTGGCTTTCGGAAATCTGCCTCTTCGAAACAATATCCAAAGCCAAGTATATTTTGCCATAGTCTAGAGTCCAAGCTTGATACTTTCCCCATTCCGCGATTTCCTTCTGCAGCTGCGCCTCCCGGTTGGAAAGCCGCCTAGTCTCTACCGAATGATAAACCCAAAAGCCGATGAACGCAAAAAGCCCCGCCACAAGAACGGCAAGAACAATCCCCACCGAAAAAGCGGACAGGCGAACGTTATTTTTCACGGCGACGTTCCTCAAGCCGGTCCAGGTATTTCGTCCAGCTGCGAATTCGGGTTTCCGCCTTTTTGGATGTTGTCGAATCGACGACAAGCCCTAGATTTTTTAACGGTCCGATCATCGACTGGAGATATTCCAGTTCGCCCTGCATCTCTCTGGATTCGTTTTCCAGTTCGACAAGGCGATTTTCCCGAGCGCGAATGTCCTCACTCTGGCCGCGAATGATTCCGTATAAAGTAACGAACCAACCGATGAATACGATGATTAGAATCATCGCGATTATCGGACTCATCCGAATTCCCGTCTGCTTGCTGTAAGAGACCCCGGCAGAAACCAGTGTTTTAAAAATTCCAGGCCGCTGGTATTTTTTCCAGTTTTCCGCCACCGTAAAGATATGCGAATACCGGCTAAAATAATTTCTGTTTTCCTCGCCCCGAAAAAGCAATACAAATTCTGCGTTTTTCTGTTTGCATTTTTCCAAAAAATCCAAAAACATCGGCAGGTATTCTTCTTCCGTAAAGCGAGCCTTGTCGATATCCAAAAACCAAACTTTTCCGGGACCGTCCAACAGGCTCATCACCTTTTCCCGAAAGGATGCCTGCTGTGTAAAACCGAACGTTCCGCTGATCCGGATGTAGATTTCTCCGGCGGATTCTTCGACAAACAAATCGATCTGTTCCGCATTCATAAAAAGAATCCTCTCCGCGAAAAGTCCATCTGGATTTTTAGATTTTCCAGTTTCTGCCCGGTCAGATTCAAATTCCAGAACACAAACAGGCGAATCCCTTGAACGACAGTCGGTGCCGCCGAATGGTTCGCTCCCATGATCCAGCTCAGAGCGATACTTGCCGGACGCAAAAAACGGAACCGGAATGCATAGGAAAGGATTCCGTCCTTCAGCACGACTTCCGACGCCGAAGGATAGAGCAAGGGCATGGACGTTTCCAGGGAAATTTTCTTTCCATCGATTTTCAGGTCATAGGCGCGCTTTCCGTGAAGCCGACGAAACCCGAGATTCAACTCGGTGCCGAAATAAGCGTTCAAATCCGAGAAAGTCCCGTTCGAGAGCGCATAGGAAACCTCCAATTCGGAACTTTTTCTCTTTAGCGAAAACTCCTTTTCCACATGCAGCACGTGCCGCTCGCTTTCAATATCCGCCATCTGTTCGGAGCGCATCAAAACACCGAGCGAATCCTCCCGCCGTTCGATTTGATAATCGTACGGAGCCGACAAGACGCCAAGGCAATCGTTGAGCGCCGACTCCACCTGCTTTAATTCGGAAACCGAAGGTGCGAGTAAGTGGTCCACAAAAGCCCGGGGAATATCCCCGTTTTGTTGCGAAGAACTCACCAGATTAACCTGGGCGGGCTTGTAGATAAGCGAACGCAGGGAAGCGCCTGTAC
>CAVKXR010000048.1:0-13346 GCA_963660275.1 Oscillospiraceae bacterium | reverse complement strand
GTAGTCGTCGCCGTTCGAAGTATTGGAACAGGAGACGAAAAACGCTACGACAAAAAGCGGCAGAAGTCCACGGAAAATCTTCATCGGTTCTAAGATACAAAAATTCCGCCCGGAACTTGGAGGCTTCGGGCGGAGAGGGTTATAGGGAAAGAATCCTTGCGATGTTCGAGCTGATGAAGGGACAGACGCCGGCGAAGAGAACGCAGACCGTGAGCGCGATGACGCAGAACTTTTGCCGTGGACGGACGCTCAGCGGAGCCGCTTCGGGGTTTTGCGGCAGGACCCAGGCGCTCTTGACCAGTTGCAGGTAGTAGTAGAGTGCGATGACGTTGTTGATGCAGGCGAAGGCGACTAGAAAATAGGCTTTCGACGAGGCGGCGCTTTCAAAGAGGAAGAACTTTCCCACAAATCCGGCGAGCGGCGGAATCCCGGCGAGGCTGAACGCGGCGACGGCCAAGGCGACGGCAAGGCTCGGGGATTCCCTGGAAAGTCCTGCAAGCGAATCGAAGCTCTCCGTGCGATGTTCTCCGATGATGCCGAAAACGAAGAAGGCGAGGTAGTTGGAGAACGCATAAAGCAGTAGGTAGAAGAGAATGGCGGTTTTCGCATTTTCCGGTGAACCGACCAGAGCGACGAGGATGTAGCCCGCTTGAGAAATGGAGCTGTAGGCCATGAAGCGGCGGAGACGCGATTGCTTTAACGCGCCGAGGTTTCCCGCGAGAATCGTCACACCGGCAAGCAGCGAGAGGAACGGGATGAGTTTGTCGTGAATCCCGGCGAGCGGACCATAGACGAGAACGGCGAGGAACGCGATGGCGACCGTCTTGCTGGTGACCGCGAGTACAGCCGTGACCGGAGTCGGCGCACCTTCATAGACGTCTGGCGCCCAAGTGTGGAAGGGGAAAAGCGTGAGCTTGAAACCGATGCCGCAAAAGAGGAACAGCACGGAAATCCAGAGCAGCGGATCGACCGGGGCAGAAGCCACAGCGCCTGCGATAACGTCAAAGCGTAAACTTCCCGAAAAGCCGTATAGATAGCTGATACCGAAAAGTTCAAATGCCGAGGCGACGCTTCCCATCAGGATGTACTTTGTTCCGGCTTCGGAACCTTGGGGATCGCGTTTGTTCCAGGCGGTGAGCGCATACATGGGGAGCGTGGCGAGTTCTAATCCGAGGAAGAGCGTGAGCAGCTCGTTTGCCGAGATGACCGTGAACCCTCCGAACGTGGCGGCGGCGAGAACCGCTGCGAATTCGGAAAACTGGTGGAGTTCGGGCTTTCCGTCTGCCGGATGGTCGAAGTAATCCTTGGCAAAGAACAGCGCAAGAAGCGTTCCCAGTACGAGGACTTCGCGCATCAGGATACCGAAACTGTCGATTTTCCAGTTGGATAGATAGGTCTGGGAATCGCCGACGAGAAGCGCGTTCAAAAGGACAAAAAGCGCAGCGAAAAAGACGGCGGAAACCCGAAACGGCAACTCCTTTCGGCCCGGGAAAAATTGACGCAAGAGGATGAGCGCGAAAGGGAAGAGCAGAAGCAAAATGTCCGGCAGAATCAATTGAGACATTTTCTTACCTCACAAAGTTTGCGTAGATGGGGGCGATAGCCGTATCGAGAAAGTCCGAAATCCAGCCGGGGAATAGGCCTACTCCAAAAAGACAGACGAGAATAGTGACCAGGGCGATTTTTTCTGTCAGGTCCGCATCGGTGAGTGCCTTGAACTTCTGTTCACGGACAGGTCCCGAAAGCATCCGGTTGGCGGTCTGCAGGATATAGACCGCGGTAACGGTGATGGAAAGGATGCCGAGGATGGTGACAACCCGGACATGGGGGACAGGACTCTGGAAGCTGCCGATGAAAATCGTCGATTCGGCAATGAAACCCGAAAGTCCTGGCAGTCCTAGACCGGCAAATCCCGCGATGGTGAATGCAACCCCGAGAAATGGCATCACCCGCATGAGGCCGCCCATCTCGTCGATGTTCCGCGTGTGCGTCCGGCTGTAAATCATCCCGATGCTTGCAAAGAAAAGCCCGGTGAGAAATCCGTGGGAAAGCATCTGGAGGGCCGCTCCGCGGAAGGCGAGAGGTGTCGCCGCGGCAAGTCCGAGGAATATCAGCCCGAGATGCGAAATCGAGCTGTAGGCGGTAATGTATTTGAGATCCCGATGCCGGAAGGCGATGAAGCAGGCGACAGCGACATTGAAAATCACGAGATAGGCGATGTAGGGCAGGTAGAAGCGGGCCGCTTCGGGCATGAGATAAATGGCCACCCGGAGACAGGCGAACGGTCCCATTTTCATCATGACACCCGCGGCGAGCATCGAAACGGCTGTCGGAGCGGACGAGTGTCCGTCGGGCGACCAGAAATGGAAGGGGAAAAGCGAACCGGAAACGGCGAATCCCATGAATAGCATCGGGAAAGCCCACATCTGGAAATTCATCGGGAGGCGCACATCGGCGAGTTCGAGAATGTTCCAGGTCGAGGCTCCGCTTTCGATAAAGATTCCGAAAAGCGTGGTGAGGACCATAGCGCTTCCGAGGGCGAGCGTAAGCGTGAGCTTCTTTCCGCCGTAATCCTTGTTGCCCGTTCCCCAGCCTGCAATCATCAGATACATGCAGAGCGCTTCCATTTCGTAGAAGATAAAGAAAAGGACCAGGTCGAGGCTCATGAAAACGCCATAGACCGCGGTGCCGAGAATCTGCATCAGGGCGAAAAACTCTTTCTGCTGGCGGTCGATTTTCCAGCTGGCGAGCATTCCCGTAAAGACGACGACTGCGGTGAGGAAGACCAGTAAAATTCCGAGTGCGTCCGTTCCCACGATATAATGCGCGTGTATTGCCGGTAGCCATTCCAGGTCTGTCAGGTATTGGACGAAAGGCTTGTTTCCTGTCGGGATGCCCAGCGGCATCGTGAGCCTGTAGGTATAGGCGACGAGCCCCGATGCGATGGCGAGAGCTATTCCGGCGGAGGCGAGATGAATCCGTTTGATGGCGCGTATATGGGTACGCGGAATCGGGACGCAGACAAGGACTGCGAGAAGCGGAATTATCCAGATGAAATTGAAAAGAATCGTGCTGACCATACGATGCCCTTAGACGGGAAGCCCGCCGAGATAGCGCCACAGGATGACGCCGACGATAAATGTCCCGATGTAGATGAAGAGGTTTCCCGTTTCGAGTTCCCGGACGAGAGTTCCGCCGAACTTGATTAATCTGGTTGTTCCGGCGACGAGAGAGCCGATGACGAAATCCTCGAATGCGCGGGCAGTCCGTGCGATGCCGCCGAAGATAAACTGCCGGACGAACGCGTAATAGCCTTCATCGAAATAGAACTTGTTGTAGATGATGCGGTAGAGCGGCCCGCGGTTTGTTGCGTCGAGCGCACGGGAAACGTTTGCCTTTGGGCTTGCGTAGAGGATCCATGCGAGGATGATTCCCAGGATTCCCGCAACGGAGGCGATTATTGGAATGCAGGATGCCGCACCTGCGTGGGAAACCGTTTCTGTTCCGAGAAACTTTTCGAACATTCCCTTGCAGAGGAAACCGCTCGCGAGAGACGGAACGGCGAGACAAACGATGGGAAGCGTCATCGCGAAATCCTCGTGGACATGCCCGGCCTTGACCGCTTCGCTGCGCGGGCTTCCGTGGAACGCGAGGAAGAAAAGTCGGAACATATAGAAGGCGGTAAGCGCGCTCGTGAAAAGTCCGACGGCGAAAATCACCGGATGGCCGTTCTGGAGCGCACCGGAGAGAATCTCGTCCTTCGAGAAGAAACCGGAAAACGGCGGAATCCCCGAAATGGAAAGGCAGGCGATGAGTGCCGCAAAATAGGTCCACGGCATCTTCTTGCGGAGGCCGCCCATCTGGTCCAGATCGTTTGTCGAAACCTGGTGGATGAGGGAACCCGCAACAAGGAACAGCATACACTTGAAGAACGCGTGGTTGAAAACGTGAAATGCCGTAGCCGCCGTAGCCGCGACGCCCAGCCCGAACATCATGTAGCCCAGCTGCGAAAGCGTCGAATAGGCGAGAATCCGCTTGATGTCCTTCTGGGTGCAGGCGATGACCGCTGCGAACAAAGCCGTAAACGCTCCGACAAATCCGACGATTTCGAGCGTGCCGTCACAGGCGGAGAAAAACGGGAAAAGCCTAGCGACCAGATAGACGCCCGCGACGACCATTGTCGCGCTGTGGATAATCGAGGAAACGGGCGTCGGACCTTCCATCGCATTCGGAAGCCAGATGTGGAGCGGGAACATGGCGCTCTTGCCCCAGCCGCCGATGAACATCAGCACGGAGCCGAGAATCAGCGCGTCCGAAATTTTAACGTCCCAAAAACCGAGAGAAACCGTACCGCTTACCATCTGCGGATTTATCGAATTCAATGTGCCGAAGTCGAATGTCCCGGCGACGATGCATACGATGACGATGCCGAGGAGAAAGAAACTGTCCGCAAAGCGCGTGACGATAAAGGCCATCTTTGACGCAGCGACCGCCTTGGGACGCTCATACCAGAAGCCTATCAGGAGATAGCTCGCGATGCCGACCAGTTCCCAGAAAAAGTACATCTGGAAAAGTCCCGTGGCGACGACCAGCCCGAGCATCGAAAACGTGAAGAAGGAAAGCAGCGAAAAGAACCTTCCCTCGGCGCGGTCTTCCCGCATATATCCCAGACTGTAGATGTTCACGAAAAACGAAATCGTGGCGATGACAAAGAGCATCATCGCGGAAAGCGGGTCGAGAAGGAATGCCGCGTCGGCGGTTAACTTATCCGAAAGGCTGAGAAAGGTGAACTTCCAGGCGACGATCTTTTCCGGGGCGGCGGACAGGAAGTACGAGGCGACCAAAGCGACCGCGTAGAGCATCGAAAGCCCGCTCAGCGAAACAGACAAGGCGCCTGCGGCTTTTCGGTGGTTCCTGCAGAGAAAAAGCCCGTTTACGAGAAAGCTCAGGAACGGAAGGACCAGAATCCAGTAGCTATGGGAAATTAGGAACTCATTCATGGATATCCCTCAGCTGGTTGATGTCGAGACTGTGATGACGGCGGAACATACTCACCACGATGGCGAGCGCAATCGCCATTTCGCAGGCGGTTATCGCGATGACGAATAGGCTGAAAATCGAACCCGCTGTCGCATCCGCGGCCTTGAAGTAGGCAAACGAGATGAAGTTCATGTTCGCCGCGTTCAGCATGATTTCTATCGAAAGGAGCATCCCGACGATGTGGCGTCTCCGCAAAAGCCCGAAAATTCCGATGCCGAAGAGGACGAAGGAAAGGATTAGGCAGTGTTCGAGAGTCATTCTTCCCCCTTGAATTTTCTAGCGATGGTAATCGCGGCGACGAGGGTTACAAGCAAAACGAAACTCACCAGCTCGAACGGGATGATGAATCCCGACGGGTCGGTGGAAAGTAGCCTCAGGGCGAGGCTCGGCAGGGAAGCGTAGTCGCCTGATGCGGTGGCTGTTGCCGTTTCGATACCGTTCGCCTTGAAGAGAAATCGGACCATGGTGAAAAGAAGCCCGCATGAAATCGCTGCGGCGATAAAGTTCCGGGGCAGCTTGATGTTGAAGGCGGTTTCCCCCAGATGGCTCGTGAGCAGAACCGTGAAGATGACGAAGATGACGACACCTCCCGCATAGACCATGATCTGCGCCATGGCAAGAAATTCCGCGTGGAGCATCAGGTAGAAAATCGCCGTCCCGATGAAAGAGATGATGAGGAATACCGCGCTTCGGAGCAGGTTCTTCGCCGTAATCGTCACGATGGATGCGACGATCATCAGAAGCGCGACTGCGTAAAAGGCTATATCCGTGAAAAGGGCGTCGGAAATCAGGCTCATTAGGCGCGCCCCTCCTTTTGGTTGAGTTTCATTTCGAATCCGTCGCGCGACGTGCGGGACAGTTCAAAATCCTGGTTCATCCGGATGGCTCCGAACGGGCACGCTTCGACGCAGAGTCCGCACTGTGTGCAGGAATCCAGACGGTAGATGTACTTGCCGAGAACCTTTTTCCCGGCGATGTTCTTTGTCGAAAGCACGTTGATGGAGCCGTTCGGGCAGTTGCGTTCGCACATACCGCAGGCGGTGCACTTGTTTTCGCCGTTTTCGTCCTCGATCATTTCGAGGCGTCCGCGGAACCGCGGATACATTTTCAGCGTCTTGCGGTTTTCGGGATACTGTTCCGTGACGATGCGCTTCGGCTGGAAAAAATACTTGACCGTGACGGAAAAGCCTTTGAGGAAGCTGACCGACCCGGCTACCGTCTTGAAGTAACGCTTGAACGCGTCCTTGGCTGAAACTTTCTTTTCGCTCATTTGACTATCCATCCGAGAGAGACCGCGACCGCTCCGAGAACGAGGAGGAGAAGGCTCGCCGGCAGCATGAACTTCCATTCAAGAGCCATCAGCTGATCGATGCGCGGGCGCACCAATGTCCAGCGGATGACCATATAGACCCAGATCATCGTAAAGACTTTCGCGAAGAACCAGATGACGCCGGGGATAATTCCTAAAATTCCGTCAATCGCAGAAATCCCGATGCACGGTGGAAGGTAGCCGCCGAAGAAGAAGACCGTGGCGAGCGAAGATGTCGTGACCAGGTTGATGTATTCGCCGAGGTAGAACATGGCGAAGGACATTCCGTTGTATTCGGTGTGGTAGCCTCCGGTGAGTTCCTGCTCCGCTTCCGAAAGGTCAAACGGGGCGCGGTTCAGTTCGGCGGTCGAGCAGATTAAAAAGAGGATAAAGGCGAGGATTCCGATGAGAGGCGCCTTGAAAATCCACCAGTCGAAAACAGTTCCCGCCTGGCTGAGCGTGATTTCCCGGAGGTTTGCGGAACCGGCGAGCATCACGATAAGGAGAAGAATCATCGCATACGAAATCTCGTAGCTTATCATCTGGGCTCCGGAACGAAGCGAACCGAGCAGGGAATACTTGTTGTTCGAAGCCCACCCGCCGATGAGAATCCCCAGGATGCCGAAGCCGTTTACCGCGATGATGAGCGGGACCGCGACGGAAATGTCCGCGACCTGGAGCGTCGGGCCGAAAGGAATCATGGCGAGACTTATGAACGGAGCCGTGAGAAGGATCATCGGGGCCATGTAGAAGAGAAGCTTGTCCGCGCCTTTCGGCGCATAGACTTCCTTGAACATCAGCTTGATGGCGTCTGCGACGACCTGGATGCTCCCGTGGAAACCGAGACGCATCGGTCCCAGGCGACACTGGATGTGGGCGCAGACCTTGCGCTCCATATAGACTAATACGATTGCCGCTCCGAAAGCGACGGCGCAGACCCCGCAGATGCAGAGAATCGCGTTGATGAGATAGGCCAGTTCCGGGATGGGAACGTTCGCCCGGATGAAGTCGCCGATGGGATTTGTAATGGAAGGTGTCATCGCTTACCTATCGATTTCGGGAATGACCGGGTCGAGCGTCGCCATAATCGTGACGATGTCCGCAACTTTCTGGCCCTTGACCATGGTGTTCAGAGCGGCGAGGTTGGCAAAGCTCGGACCGCGCGTGTGGATGCGGTAAGGTTTGTCGCCGCCGGTCGCGACGACGTATGTCGCATAGAGACCTTTAGCCGTTTCGGATGCCGCGTAGTAGCTTCCGGCAGGAAGCCGCACAGGCTTTTCCTTGGAGCGATACGGACCGTTTTCGGGAAAGCGCGCAATGCACTGTTCGAGGATTTTCATCGACTGGTGAATTTCCTCGATGCGCACAAGGTAGCGCGCGTAGCAATCTCCCTCGGACCGGACCGGGACATCGAAGTCAAAGGTGTCGTAGATGCTGTAAGGATCGTTCTTGCGGACATCGTAGCGAACTCCCGAAGCCCGCGCCACGGGACCCGAGCAGCCGAAGGCCACCGCTTCTTCCTTGGAAAGAAGTCCCACGCCCTTGGAGCGTTCAAGAACGATGAGGTTTGTCGAAAGGAGCCTTTCGTAATCATCCATTGTCGGCTTCAGATGTTCGAGAAACGCCTTGACCCGCGGAATGAAAGCTTCCGTCACGTCGAAGCGCGAACCGCCCGGTCTGAAGAAATTGGTCGTGAGGCGCGAACCAGTCTCCTGGTCAAAGATGTCGTGAATCATTTCACGTTCCTTGAACCCGTAGATGAGAGGCGTCTGACCGCCGAGGTCGCCGCCGAAGCAGCCGTAAAAAACGAGATGCGAAGCGATGCGCCCGAGTTCCGCCATCATCACGCGGATATATTCGCCGCGTTCCGGGACGCCGATGCCCATCCCCTTTTCGAGCGCAAGGCAAACGCCCAGGTTGTTCTGGATTGCGGTCAGGTAATCCTGCCGGTCGGAAAGGTGAATGTATTGGACGTAGTTCTGGCTTTCCGCCTGCTTTTCTAGTCCGCGGTGGATGTAGCCGAAATGGGGGACGACTTCGATGACCGTTTCACCGTCGAGCCGGATCTGGAGACGCAGCGCACCGTGCGTACTCGGATGCTGCGGCCCCATGTTGATGTAGAAGTCTTCACTGTTCGGGTCGTGGAATTCTTCCTTGAAGCCGGGAAGAGGAAACGCTGAAAAACTTTTTGCGGGAGAATTCATGCTTCCCTCCGGATAATGTGCGGATGGGTAAAGTCCTTGCGGAGCGGGAAACCGGGAAAATCCCCGTCGAGGAAAATCCGGCGCATGTCGTCGTGCCCGTCGAAGGATATTCCGAACATGTCATAGACTTCGCGTTCCTTCCAGTTCGCTCCCGGATAGATTTTTGAAAGGCTTGGTGCCTTGGCGAGAACGCTTGTCGCCCGCTTTTCTTCGGGAACGGAGTCGTCTTTCGGAAGGGACAGTCGCACGAAGAATTTATGTCCGAGCGTTGTACTCATCAGCTGCGCGATGACGTCGAAGTGGTCCTTCCAATCCACCGCGGTGACGTCGATTAAAAAGTCGAGAGAAGTCCGCGGATCGTTCTTCAGAAATTCAACGAGCGGCACGTAATCTTCTGCGGAAACATTCACGTCGAGCGGCGTATCGGTCGGAAGGGATTCGAGCGTCTCGTCCTCGGAATCCTTTGACCCGTAGAGCGAAATCGCCGGAAACTTTTCCCTTGCGATGTGGAAAAGCTCTTTTTGCGAAAGACCCTGCCGCTTGCGCGGGCTGTAGGGGATTTCGGGGAAGTTTTCCTTCGGAACCCGGACTGCCTTGTAGCCGGACTTATAGTCGGGATTTTCCTCCTTGAACTTGGCGCGGGCGTCGGCGAGTTCCTCGTCCTTGATTTTTTCGAGAGCTTCCCACGCTTTCTTCGCTTCCGCATAGCGGTTTCCGAGGTCTTCGGTGTCAAGTGCGCCTTCGTGCCAGGGCGCGCGGCTCGTTTCCTTTAAAATCTTGTCGCGCAAGGTGAGCAGACCGTGGAACAGGGCTTCGGGTCGCGGAGGGCATCCCGGGATGAAGACATCGACCGGGATGATGTTCGCCGCACCGCGTACGACGGAATAGTTGTCGTAGTAGAACGGTCCACCGGAAATCGTGCAGGCGCCCATCGCGAGGACGTATTTGGGACCGGGCATCTGTTCCCAGAGCATTTGGACTGCCGGAGCCATCCGTTCGGTAATCGTTCCCGCAAGGATGAACAGGTCTGCCTGTCTTGGGGAATCGCGGAAGACCTCGGAGCCGAAACGCGCGATGTCGTAGCGAGCCATGGAACTCGACATCATCTCGATTGCGCAGCAGCTTGTCCCGTAGGTGAGCGGCCAGAGGGAATTGGCGCGGGCCCAGTTCACCACGTAATCGACCGCGTTTACCAGGTGTTTTCCGCCGGGAACGGGATCGAGAATTTTTGGCAGGTAGTTGATTATTCCCATTTGAGAATTCCTTTTTTCCAGGCGTAGGCGAGGCCGGAAGTGAGCACGGCTAAGAAGAGAACGAGGTCAATCGCGACAAGAATGGGCGAAAGGGAAGTTTTACCGGCGACAATCGGTCCGAATTCGAGAAGGACGGGGAAGAGGAAGAGAGCCTCAACGTCAAAGACTAGAAAGAGAAGTGCGAAAAGATAGTAGCCGACCTTGAACTGGATTCGGGCGTTTCCGACGGTCTGCATTCCGCATTCGTAAGGGGCGAACTTGTTTTTGGTATCCTTGCTTCGGTAGCCGAGAAGCTTCCCGAAGATGATGGCGCCGCCAGCGACAACCGCACCGAGCACCAGGAAAAAAATCAGGATGAAGTATTCAGAGAGTTCCATGGGTAAATTCCTGTGAGTTCATCGTAAAAAATCCTATCAATAAAAATGTTGGACTTCCTGGAGCGTTCCGAACAGTTCGTTCCCGATTTCGAAGCGTTCCTTGATGTGCGCGTGAAGGTCGCGGAATTCCTTTTCGGTCGCAAGGTTCAGCGCGTTCAGGTTCTTGTGCATGTTCGAAATGAATCCCGAAACATAGGCTCCGCTCTTCTTGATTTCCATCTCGGAGTCCATGTTCTGGAGTTCCTTGTCCGTTTCGATGCGGGAAATCAGGTAGCGGGTCGTCGATTGCAGCTCGCTCAGAAAAAACACGAGCAGGAGTTCTTCCTGCAAGATTCCGCGCGGATTCTCGGAGGAATAGCGACCGATCTTTTCGATCTTCCCAAAAAAGACGGACGCTTGCGCGTATTCGAGGCACGCTTCGAGCGACTTCTCGCACATGCCGACCTTTTCCCCGATGGAGGCGAACCATTCCCGCCGGTTTTTCACGTCTTTCTGCATGATGACAGGCGTCAGCGCGCTGAAAGCGTAGAAGACTTCCTCGTAGCGGCGGTTTCGCATCCGGCAGTTGAACGCCCGGTTTCTCACCGTTTCGTCTTCGACGGGATGGGCTAGCGAAAGGGTCATCATAGGCGGTTTACCTCGTGGACTCCGGGAACCTTTCGGATGGCGGTCATCAGATGCTCGAGCAGGTCGCGTCTCGCGATGCGGAACACCAGACGGATTCGTCCGGACTTCTTGGCGGAAACGACGCTCATGCGTTCGATGAAAACTTTTGCTTCGGTAAGCTCGTTCAGGATGTCTGCGGTGATTCCCTTGCGGTCGTCCGTCTCGATTTTCAGGTGGACGAAAAATTCCTGCTTCGAGTCCCGATTCCATTCCATCGAAATGCGCCGGGATTCCGGGATGAGGGAAAGCTTCGGGCAGTCCTTGCGGTGCACCTCGATGCCGTGCTTCGGGATGAGCGCTCCGACAATCGATTCGCCGGGAATGGGGGAGCAGCAGCTTGCGAAATGGATGAGCAGGCTCGATTCGTTCCCGACTTCGACGGGGAGCTGCGATTCGTCCGCCGCATCCGTGACAAAGAGTCGGACGGGAGATGTCGGATCCGCTTCCCGGAACTTTTCGGGATGGATTTTCTGGATGAACCTTTCGAGTTCGGAAAGTTCCATGTTTCCCTGGCCGAGCCTGTCGTAAAACTCCTCGACGGTTTTCACGCCGAAGAATGCGCAGATTTCTTCCGGCTTCGGCTGTTCCTCGGGCTTCTGGATTTTAAAGACGCGGAGTTCGCGCAGCCACAGCTCCTTGCCGAGCGTCTGGGCTTCCTTGTCGATGCTTGTGCGCATCCAACGTCTAAGTTCCTGCTTCGCCTTTTCTGTTCGGACGATTTCGAGCCATTCGGGCAGGGGATTCTGGTTGTGGCTTGTAAGAATCTGGACGGTGGAACCGTTCGGGACCGTGCTTGTCGCACTGATGACGTCGCCCTTGATGCGCGCTCCGACGCAGTGAAGGCCTAATTCCGTGTGGACGGCAAACGCAAAGTCGATTATCGTGCTGCCTTCGGGAAGTTCGATGGAATCTCCCTTGGGCGTGAATACGGTGACGCCTTCATTTTTCAGGTCCATCCGGAGGAAGTTCAGGTATTCGACGGAGTTCGGAATTTCCGCCTGGAGCTTTGCTAACCTGTCGAGCCATTCGAGTTCTTCGCCGCTTCTGCCCGTTTCGAGCTTGTAGGCCCAGTGGGCGGCAAAGCCTTTTTCCGCCGTGAGGTCCATGTCCTTTGTGCGAATCTGGACTTCGACCATCTTGTTTTCCGGCCCGATGACCGTCGTGTGGATGCTTTGGTAAAGGTTCGGTTTGGGCGTCGCGATATAGTCCTTGAAAAGCCCCTGGATAGGCGTCCAGAGGTTGTGCACGTAACCCAGTGCGAGATAACATTCGGGAATCGTTTCCACGACGATTCGGATGGCGAAAATGTCGAAAATCTCGTCGAGTTTGCAGCCGCGGCTCAGCGTCTTTCCGTAGATGCTGAAGATGTTCTTGGTGCGCCCTTGAATCGTGCAGTCAAAGTCTTCAAGCGCCATCTTGATTTGGAGCGGCCCGATGATAGATTTGATGTAACGCTCGCGCTCTTCCTTGGTGGAAAGCAGGTGATCGACGATTTTTTTGTATTCGACTGGGTTCAGGTATTTAAACGCCAGGTCCTCCAGTTCCGATTTCAGCTGGTAGAGACCGAACCTGTGGGTCAGCGGCGTGTAGATGTCGAGCGTTTCCTGGGCGATGATCTTGCGCTTTTCGGGCTTCATGTATTGAAGCGTGCGCATATTGTGCAGTCGGTCCGCGATCTTTATCATGATGACGCGCGGATCCTTCGCCATCGCATTGATGAACTTGCGGTAGGTTTCCGCCTTTTGTTCGATCTTGTTTCCCTGTTTTTGGGCTGCGGAAATTTTTGTGACCGCATCGACCATGAACGCGGTATCTTCGCCGAACTTGGACTTTATCTCCGCGAGAGTATGCGGGGTATCTTCGACAACATCGTGCAAAAGCCCCGCGAGGACGGAAGACGTGTCAAGCTTCATTTCGGCGAGGATTTTCGCCACTTCGTAGGGATGTTCCGTGTAGGGCATTCCGCTTTTTCGGAATTGTCCCTTGTGCGCTTCGGCGATGAAGGCGACGGCGCTCCGAAGTTTCTGCTCGTCTAGGGCAGGATTCTTTTTCATGAGCACCTGGATAATGTGCTCCTGGGAGGGCTGTAGAACTTCCGTCGGCATGTTTCAAATTTACCAAAAAAAGGCGGAAACGTTTTGAAATTTCGCTGTTTTTGCGAAAAAGGGTTTGAAAAAACGGATGAAATGTTACGTTTTTGTTCGATTTCGAATTTTGGTTTTGAATACGAAGAGAGGGCTTTGCTTGAGAGTTGCGAAAAATCAGGATTCAGGAAACAGGAATCAGTTGCTTGATGGGATACGGAACACGGAAAGAGGGACGAGGTCTGTTGAGCGAGCCTTTACTTCAATGTCTTTCACCAGTATGTCGTTTTACTGTCATTACCGGGCTTGACCCGGCAACTGTCATTACCGGGCTCGACCCGGTAATCTCACCCCATACAAGAGATTCCCCGGTCTGCGTCCGCCGCGGCGGACAAGCCGGGGAATGACATCGT
>CAVKXR010000047.1:0-13603 GCA_963660275.1 Oscillospiraceae bacterium | reverse complement strand
AGATACTAAAGCACAAGTCTTTGTCAAATTGTTTAAGGCTATTTTTTCAAAGAATGTGTAAAAGGAAGAAAGAAACATACCTGCCACAGATGTTACGAAAGCAATTCTCATACCTCCAAGAAGTGTATTAATGCTAGACCACATAGCCTTAATATCAACATCAGCTCCCATTTTGATTTCCGCAACGGCAAGACTTAAACCAACAAATGTTCCAAGTACACCGATACCAACAAGGATTCCCGCAGCAGTCCCCATAGCCTGGCGGTTGATCCTCTTAACAGAAAGGACCTCTACCAGATTAAAATAATCGGAAGCAAAATCAGACGTACGTTTCTTACCTTCCTCATCTTTAAAACAAATACTACGCTCATAATTTTTTGCGATTAACTTAATTGAGCGCAAATTCTTTAATGCTTCCAGAATATTGTTTCCTGAAGCCACACGACGCAAATCCTTATTACATTTACCAACTTGTAAAACCTTCCTAAGGTAGTAACCAAATAGAATAAAAGATAAAACAAGAAATGCAATTGTTACAGGATCTGTAAAAATTTGCAAAAGCGTCCCAATGCTCATAATTCAACCCTCTTATTTGATGACGTAACTATTTGATATTTACCCAACCTGAAAATACTCCAGCAGTTTTTTGTAGTCGTCTTGCGCCGAAAGGCATGTGTCCCGCAAAAATCCATTGACGCGCCCCCAGTTTTGAAGTCCCCGGTAATAGAACAGGCGTAAATCTTCCGTGATGATAAACGGTACGACATTTTCCCGCAAGCATTGCCAAAACATTAAAAGCCGCCCGACACGTCCATTGCCATCTTGAAATGGATGGATTCTTTCAAATTCCACATGGAAATTCAAGATATCGTCAAAGTTCACCTTCCCTATCGCATCATACGAAGAGAGCAGAGATTTCATTCGTCGATGGACATTTTTGGGAAGAACCGTTTCCACACCGCCAACTTCATTGGGCAACTTTTTGTAATCTCCAACGGCGAACCAATCTTTATCGCTATCGGAAGTATTCGTCTTTAAAAGCAAGTGCAAACGCTTTATATGCGCTTCCGTTATCTTTTCTTCGGCATGATCGATACAATAGTCGATGCAGCGAAAATGATTGACGGTTTCCATAATGTCATCGACACGGATTATTTCCGAGGAACTTTCCAACGTCCGGGTTTCATAGATAAAACGCGTCTGCTCTTTCGACAAACGACTTCCTTCGATGTGATTGGAATTATATGTCAAATCAATTTGCGTGCGATGATAAATTCCACCGCTGATTTTTCCTGCTTTTTCAGCCCGAAGCCGTTGTAATAGTGGAGAATATCCACCTTTTAAATCTTTTACCGAATCACAGCCCAACATAGATTCCATCAACGATTTTAACGCCCGCTCCTAAAATAGATTTTCCCCACCAATTCCGCTTACCTTCCGTTCAGGTAATCCAGCACTTTCTGCGTCAGGTCGTTCTCGTTTTTCCAGAAGAGAACCGCACCGGTCGCCCGGTCGATTACCATGTCGTAGCCTTCCTGCAAGGCTATCTCCGTCACGGCCTTCTTGATGAGCGAAATAATCGGAGCGCTCACCTTTTCGTTTTCGGTAATCAGCTCCCCGGTCCGTCCATAGACGCGATCGATGAATTCCTTCAACTCGGTATTCTTCTTCGCATAGTCCGCTTCGAGCTCTTTTCGCTTTTCGTCCGAAAGCATCAACGCCTGCTTGTCGAGCTTTTCCTTGATAGCGGCGAGTTCCTTCTGGAGCAGGTTCGCCTGCTGTTCCCATTTGGCAACCTGGCGGTCATACTCTTCCTGCGCCTTTTTCGTGCCCTTATAGCCTTCAAAAATCAGCTTGGAATCCACATGGGCGACCCGCAAGCCGTCTTCCGCAAAAGCGTTCGAAGAAAGAATCAACGCGAAGAAGAAAAGAAGAAAGGACTTTTTACGCATCAGAATCCCTGCCCGATGACAAAGTTGAATTCCATGTCGCCCACGCTCGTGCGCTCATAGCCCGAATAGGTTTCTCCCGGGTCGAGCGGCCAGGCAAAGTCGAACCCGATAATGCCGAGCATCGGAACGACTACGCGGAAACCGAAACCGAAGTCCCGCTTGAGACTCGACGGATCCCATTCCGAAAGCGGGTTCGGCTGGCTCTTGGAAACCTTTGTATCCGGGTCGTAACGCTTACCGAAAACGTTTCCGGCGTCGAAGAAAAGCGGCAAGAGGTAGAAGGTATTCGGCACGATTCCCCACTGGATTTCCGCTCCGATATACTGGTAGCTGCGCCCCAGTCTGCGGTAGCCGATCGATCCCGAACTGTAACCGCGCATCATGCCGTCATAGCCTAAGACACCGCCCATCTGGTACAACGTCCGATACTGGAGCGGATTTCCGACCATGATCCCGTATTCGTTTGTCAGGGCGAGCGCGACGCGGTCACCGATAAGCGGGAACCACCACTTGACGGTCAGGTCTGTTTTCACGAAACTGAAATCGCTGCCGATAATATCATCCGCAACTTCCACGGAAAGCACGTAGCGCGAACCATCCGTCGGGAACTGCGGCAGGTTCTTGTCGTCGCGAATCAGCTTGAATGTCACTGCGGATTCGATTCCCGAATAGCGGACAAGGCTTCCATCGACGTTTCCGCCCTGCTTGTTCATCATCCAGCTGTAGCCGATTTGCCCGTAGAAATAGTCATCCGGCCAAGTCAGGCGTTTTCCGACATAGATGGATCCGCCGTAGCGCGTAATGTCCGGATCGTCGTCCTGGTTCCACCACGCATAGCTGAGGCTCGTTCCGAGCGTAATCGGATAGTCCAGGAACCACGGTTCAACAAAGCCAATCGAGGCGCTCTTCTTGTCTTCGCCGTATTCCACGTTGAAAGTCGCGCTCTGTCCGTCGCCCATGCAGCAGTTCGGAATCGACACGCCCAAGGTTCCCGTGAGACCGTCGCTCTGGCTGTAAGCGAGACCCGCGCTGAACTGTCCCGTTCCCGCTTCCTTTTCCGCAACCTTAAAGACCAGATCGACCTGCTGATCCCCCACAATCTGGATGTCAGGATAGACCATGTCGAAGTAGTTCAGCTGCATGATTTCGCGGAAGCTGCGTTCGAGAGACGACTGGCGGTAAGTGTCTCCCGGATAGAGCCGGACCTCGCGGCGGATAACCTTGTCCTTCGTCTTCGTGTTGCCGATGATGTTCACCCGGTGAACCTGGGCGGGCAAGCCTTCGCGCATCCGGTATTCGAGATTGACGACGCTGTCGTTTACAAAGTTCCGGGTTTCGTCGAACTGGGCAAAGAGATAGCCGTCTTCGCGGTAGGAGGCGATAATCGCGCTGCGCGTCGCCTCGTAAGCGTAATAATCGAAGACTTCGCCGCTGTCCAGATAGACCGCGCGGGAAAGCATCTTGTCCGTCAAGGCTTCGTTTCCGGTGAAGTGGACCGAACCCGCATAGTAGCGCTGCCCCTCGTTGATGTCGATGTAGATGCGGACATACTTGGACGTGATAACGCTGTCATAGGGCGTGAGCGCGCCGAACGTCTCTTCGAGCGTATAGCGGGCGAGGAGCTTTTCCTCGTAGCGATTCCGCCTGTGCTTCTGCAAAAGTTCCTTCACCTTCGGATTTTTCCAGGTGCGGTCCTTCGAAAGATTCTTGATCCAGACCTTGCGGAGTTCCTCGTACGTGATGATGCCGTTCAGGATTTTGACCGCGGTTTCCTCGTCCTGGACGTCATAGACCGGGACTGCCTGTGCGTTTGGTGCGAAGTTTCTCCGGTGTTCGCGGTAATAGTGCGCCGATTTTTCCACGACGCGACCCGCCAAACGGTTCATGATGTTCGCCGTATCGGAAATGGCCTGGTTCAGCTGTCCGTAGAGAAGGTCCAGTTTGCGGTTCTTCGGAACGGTGCGTCCCATGTAGAAGTTGCAGCTCGAATCCGGCAGGTATTCGGCGCGATACTCTTTCAACTCCGCATCGAGATAGCCGAAATGCCGAATCGCGTTCAGCACCGTATCGCGGTCCGCCTCGAAAACCGATTCCTTAAACTCGCCGTCGCCCCACCAGTGGGTGCGCTTTGTCAGCATGTGATCGGTGATATCCGTCGTCGGGACATGGTCGTTTCCTGTAACGACAATCGAGTCAACCTGGACTTTCGGCCCTTCGCGGACGATAAACGTCACCGAATTTTCATGGTCGGAGACAGGCGTTTCGCGAAACCCGACTTCCGCAAGCAAGTATCCCTCGGAACGGTAATAGTTCAAAATGTTCTGCCGGTCGCGTTCAAGCCCGCTCTTGCTATAGACCCTTCCCTGCAAAAGGCTCACCTTGAGCCGCACGTCCTCTTCCGAAATTTCGTCGCAGCCTTCGACATAGACCGTATCGAGCGCCGGAAGCTCCACGACGCGGAACACCAGATCGACCTTGCTTTCCGTCCCGGGCAAATAATCCACCCAGGCGGTAACATCGTCAAAGTATCCCGTTTCAAACAAATCCGAGACGCTCTTCTGGACCTTTTCCGTAAACACCGAAGGCTGAAAAGACTGCCCGTCGCGAACGCTCACACGACTCAACACGGAGCGTTCATCCATATTGACAAGACCTTCGGCACGAACCCGGCGAACGGTCGTCGGAGCTGTAAAGTTTTCAGGCACATCGAGAAGCTGCGCCATCGGGAATGCGGTAAAAAGAAGCAAAAAGGCAAGGACGCGAAAAAGCAAGTGGGTGACCTTGTTAAATAGAGGTAAAAAAATCGCTTTCAAAGATACAAAAAAACGCCCGTGAAAAAACGGACGTTTCCAAAAGCGTTATCCGAAAGGTTTACTGCCCGAGATACTTGCGACCGATGCCGAACTGGTCCTTGTATTCGACATAATCCGGAACGAAACCGTTCGAATAGCTGAACGCGATGTTTACCGAGCACTGGAATTCGTTTCTGAGTTCTCCCTTGCCCGTGAAAGGCTTCTGCTTCTTTTCGATTTTCGCCTTGTCGCCCTTGCCGACGACGACTTCCGCATCGCACCAGCCCTTGCCAACCTGCTTCGCAAAGACGGAATCTCCCGAAGTCGAGACAAGCTTGATCTTCGTCGGGTCGAGTTCCGTATTGTTGCCGGTCGAAGCCCAGAACTGGAGTTCTCCCTTGAGAGATGTCGGAGCGATCTGGATGGTCGGGAAGGCCATCACATAGCCCCACTTATCGACCAGCGGAGACTTGTTCGGGATATTTTCGCCAAAGATGAGGAAATACGGACGGGTCGCGACGCGGCTCTTGTTATGTTCACGCTGGAGGTCCGCATTCTTCGGAGCGATCAGTTCCATCACCAGGAGGTTGTATTCCTTGACAACCGGGTCGTCTTCATCAATAGCCTCCGAAAGGTTCTTGGAAACATAGAGATTCTCCGCCTGGGTACGGAGAGCCTGGATCTTTGCAAAGTCACCGTTCAGGCGCTTGAGAAGGGAAATCGACGTGTCGATTTTTGCAAAGCCGTCGAGCGAATTGCCGAGGGTCGTTCCTTCCGCTGTCGCCTGATTCAGACCGACGTTGGAAAGCGCTTCCGCGATGGCGGTCGCCGTTTCCACGTTTTGCACCTTGTCGATATTCTGGAGCGTCTGTTCAAAAAGCCCATGGAGCAGGTCGCTCTGCGGGTCCTTCTTGCTCTCCTGCTCGGCACGCTTCGCAAGCGCAAGCGTAAAGTTGTCGTAGAATTCGTCGGAGATCTTCCCCTTGTCCTTCGCGTTCAGGTAGGAATTGATGGCGTTCTGGTAGCGTCCGGCTTCCAGATGCTCGTCTCCGCGCTTTTCATTAGTGCCTTTGCAGCCCGCGAGAAAGAACGCCGAAGCCGCCAAAAGAACGACGATGTGTCTTGTTTTCATTATTTGACCCTTTATCCGAAAAATTTTAAGTTCGGTAGATTTCTAACCGTAATTTAATTAAATATTTTTGTGGTGAAGCGTCTGCTTCGTAAATTATTTTTTGGAGAACGTCTTGAAATTTCTTGCCGTCAGCCCGGAATCCGGAGAATGGACAAAGCCTAGCCCCCTAGGCGGAGCCGTAAACCAGCTCACACAGGCCAGCGCACGCGCCGGTACGGAAACACTGACGATTTCTCCGTTTTACCCGAGACTTCTTGGCGACCATTCCGATTACCGCCCCGTTTTCAAGGGAATCGAAAAGCTCCGCAATATGCCCTTTGAAGTCTGGGTCGGAAAAAATCCGCTCTACGCCTATATCCGTTTCGACAGCTATTTCGACCGCCCCGCGGTTTACGGCGAAAACAAGATTCCCTACAGCGACAACCACCTGAGATTTTCCTATCTCGCATCGGCAGCCCTCGCCTATGCGGATGCCATCCGTTTCAACCCGACGGTTCTCTGCGGACACGACTGGGGCGGTGCCTTGATAGCCCCGATAGCCAAGACCGTCTATCCCGAAGCATTCGGCAATACGCCTTTCTTCTTCACCGTCCACAACATCACCTACGATTTCCATGTCACCGAATCGGAAATCGAGCGCATCGGACTTCCGCGAAAAGACTTCAACATGGACGGCTACGAGTTCTGGGGAAAGGTCAGCCTTCTCAAGGCGGGCGTCTTCTACGCGAAAAAAGTCCTGCTTCCCTCTCCCGGATACTGCGACGGGATTCTCAACGACCATCTCGGCGGCGGACTTTCGGGCTTCCTCATCCGAAACAGGGAAAAGCTCAAGGGCATCCAGTTCGGGCTGAACTATCCGTTCTGGGATTTCAACGCAAAAGCCGCCCAGCCGATTGAAATCGCCAAGAAAGCGGCACGCTCGACACTCGAATCCATCCTCGGCAAACAATTCAACTACCGCCTGGTCATGTTCTGCAACCTGGGTCCCGAATCCGGGCGAACGTCCGAAACCCTCGCCACGCTTCTCGGAGACATCAACAAGCTGAATGTATTCATCGTCGTCGGGGCGGTAAAAGACAGTCAGGAATGGAACTACTACAGCTCCGTGGCAAGCCAGGAGCATTCCCACATGGCGGTCATGGAGATAAACCAGACAGACAACCTAAGCGTTCGGACAGCGCTTGCCGGTTCGGATCTCCTGTTTGCGGCAAATCCTACGGAACCTTCCGCGAGCATGATTTTAAAGTCCCTAGCCTGCGGAACGATTCCCCTGACCGGTCGCGATGTCGGCTGTGCAAACCTGCTTTCCAACTACGTCGGGGATTTTTCCACGGCAAACGCAATGCTTGTCGATGATTCCGCCGCTCCGGACCAGATGATCCGGAAATTCAAGAATGCGGTCCAGCTCTACACATCCAATCCCGAAAGCTGGAATTACCTTGTGCGAAATGCGTACCAGTTCCGCTATGAATGGGACCGGACGATTTCGCAATACATCATCACGTTCGGCGAAAACTCCTAGTTTTCTTTGCACCAGACGGTCGGGGACAGCTCCGACCGGGCTATCGAAGCCCTGACATGGTAGAGCGAATCCGGGTCCATCTGCGTCACACCGATCACTCCGTCAGCAATCCGGGCGTTCAAATTATCGACAATCCCCCACGCCTTGTTGTAGCCGGTCCCGGAGCCTCCCGCATCGTAACCGGCATCGGCAAGGACAGGGCGCTTTAGCAAATCGGCGATGCCTTTCCATGTTGCGATGTTTGCCGCGCGGATTTTTTCGCTAGACGCAGCGGTCCTCCCGCCGGAAGTGCTCGCGAAATCCACCTTGGACAAATCGAAGTTCGAATACCACGCTTCCTGATCCAAGACCCAAGGGGAAATGTCGATGGCGATTTTGGACGCAGGCAGATAAGCCTTGATCGTATCGACTATCTGCGAAAAATAGACGCCCATCATCGAATCGGGAATGCCTCCTCCGTTTTGCGCAAAGCCGCCATGGTCGCTCGCTTTCTCTGCCTGGGCGCTTCCCGATTCGGAATACTGGTAAAAGTCCGGTTCGATAAGCCAGATAAATTGCACGGTATCCGGATCTTGGGCTGCGGAAAATTCAATATGATCCCGAAATCCCGCCGCGTATTCCCGGTAGCGATACAGGATGGAATCCTGGAAGTAGTTTCGGATGAGTTCCGCCCCGTCCGTGCAGTGGTTCGGGGTGACAAACGCTCCATCCTTCTTCGTATCGCAATCGACAAGCCCGTGGTCCTTGCCGAACTCCGCAATCACATAGGCATAAATCATCGGGGTGGCGTTTATCTGCCGCGTCACGTCGAACATCCGGGCTTCAAAGGCATTGAAAAAATCGTTGTCGCCCAGCCAGACTGAAATATAGTCAAGCCCCGCATAGAACGCGGAATCCTCGTGAGCGGCCTGCCAGCCTGCGCCGAAGTTAAAGCGGCAAGGATCGAAACCCGGATGGTGGACAAAGAGCGAAGACGAACTTTCCTCGATAAAGGACGAGGAAGAAAGTTCCAGGGATTCCGAAGAGATCGGCGTTTCCGCAGAAGAAATTTCACCGTCACTTTCATCGGGCTTCGAAGCGCTTTCCGAAGAACAGGATGCAATGAGCGCGCCAACCGCGCACAGGATTAATTTTCGCCAGCGCATAGAAATCTCCTTTCGAATACCACACAATCCCTGAAACAAATTTACATAAAGCGCAAACCTTTCCAAGCCGTTAAAATTTGTTTTACAAAACACGCGATGAATTTTTCCAGAATCTTTTGGGCAAAGCTCCGCATTTTCTATATTTGCCCAGTATGGCAACGGATGAAACCAAAACCCAAGACGGGACCAAGACGGGTACAAGAAAGCGTACGAAGCAGACAAAAATCGGCGGATACCTGCCGATAAAAAAGATCGGGCAAGGCGCAATGGGGGACATCTGGCTTTGCGAAGATCCCTCGCTATGCCGTCGGGTGGTTGTCAAACAGATGCTTCCGAGCCTGCGGGGCTATGACGATCTTGTCGAACGCTTCAAACGGGAATGCGGTCTCTTGGCTTCCTTGCATCATCCGAACATCGTGCATCCCTATGCGCTTTGGCAGGAACGCACCGGAAAGCTCGCCCTTGCGATGGAATATGTTGACGGAAAGACATTCCGCGAAATTCTCGACGTGCAAAGCCGTCCGCCAATTTGGGTTACGCTCTACCTGGTCCACGAGATTCTGCAGACGTTAATTTGTGTACATGCCAACCAGATCATCCACCGCGATCTGAAACCTTCGAATATGATGGTCGAAAAGAACGGACGCGTTCGCCTTTTGGACTTCGGAATCGCCAAAGACGCCAATCCCGGACAGGATATGACGCTTCCGGGAAGCGTTCTCGGAACAGCCGCCTACATGAGCCCCGAACAGGTCAAGGGTTTTTCCGTCACCTACGCTTCGGACCTCTTTAGCCTAGGCATCATCGCTTGCGAAATGATCATGGGAAAAAACCCGTTCCGCGGCGAATCGATGGAACTCACTTCGCAATACATTCTGAATCTGAACCTGAAAATGAACAATTTCCCTCCGGGAACGCCTTACCGCTTGCGCCGCTGGATTTTAAAATGCCTCGAAAAAAAGCCGCAGAACCGCTTCCTCTCCACCAAGGAAGCAGCGGATGCGCTCGCCCAAATCATGGACGGTTACCCGCGGCAGCTTGACATTCCCATGCGCGAATGGCTCACGGCCACGATGCGCAACGAACCGTTGCCGGAACTTCCCAAAAATTCCCGGCTGACGATATTCAAGATAGGAATCGGCATGGGAGCTTTTGCCGGAGCACTTCTCGCCACATTCATCACGGCTCTCGTCTGCCGTTAAGCAAAAACATGGAAGCGAACTGGATAGACATTTTTTGCGGATCGGTCCTGTTAATCCTTTCCGCACTCGGGCTTTATTTCGGATTAGCGAAAACCATCGTCCACTTGGCCGCCTGGATTGGCGGAGCGCTCGGAGTTATCTACGCTCCCGACATTCTCGGGCAAATCCTCTCGAACAACTTTGACTTTTCCGAAACGACAAGGGTCATCCTCACGCGGGTTCTCGGCTTCTTGCTGCCATTTCTCGTTCTGCGGATTCTCGGGCATTTTATCAACAAGTTCATCAAGCGGCATCTTTCGTTTCCCAATGCGATTGCCGGGGGCATTCTCGGACTTGTCAAAGGCCTAATTCCGTGCCTCATTTTACTTTCGACGCTCTATCTTTTACCGCTTAGCGGAAATCTGGAAAGCCAACGGGACAGTTCCCTCGCCTACTCCCTCTACACAAAAATTCTGCGCACCTCCGGGGGGGAAGAAAAAATCACCGCCATACAGGATTCCATACAAAGTAAAATTACAGATAAGGTAAACGAGACGATAGACAGCTCCAAAGCGAAAATTTCAAAGGCGGCAAGCGAATCCATCCAGAACCGAATCGATTCGCTGTCCTTTCCAAAGCGTTGAAAACCGCCTAAAGCTTATTTGCAAAACTCTTGGCTACGAAACGTTTTCCCTGCAAGAGTGCCACCACATAGCGCCCCGACGGCAAGGCTCTCCATTCCGCGGAAATCGCACCGGATTTTTCGACTGGCTTTTTCAGCACGGCATTTCCATTGAAATCAAAGACGGCAAGCGTTCCTTTCGAGGGAAGGTTAAAGAAAATCTGGCCTCCAGAGATTCGAAGCGAAGCCGGCGACACATTTTTTTCAAAACGAACCGTCGATGTTTGCATCGTCGAATCCGAATCTTTCCACAGGCGGACACCTTCCACGTTGAATCCAAACTCATCGACATTCGGTCCTCCATCGGCAAAGATCGAAGCCAACCTTAAAACGTTCAAACCTTTCTTGAGCAAGACGGCAAAGGAAACGGAATCATATTCGGTCCATCCTTTTGCAGGAAATTTCACGGCACCCAATGTCGAATCATTCCAGACAATTCTCATCGGGCGAGCTTCAGTTCCTCCATTGGCAAAGCGAACCGTGAGATGCGAAACGATTTCCTTCGGCGAAAAGATTTTCCACAGACCGAAGCTCTCTGCGCTATTCGCAAAGTTGTAATAGCCGCTATCGATCCAGCCGACATTCGTCTCTTCAAAATTTCCGAGACCGTCTGCGGGATAGGCAGCATTCACTTGCGAAAGGATTTTTCCCGGACTTGAAAGGGCGACAAGCGGAATCACTTCCAAGGTTCCCGAACGCTCGACAGTCTCGCCATCCCCGCCGACCGTCGTCACCGTAAACGGAAAGACGCCAGATTCTGTCGGAGTTCCTTCGATATGGATTCTTCCGTCTTTTAAATATGTCGAAATTCCTTTCGGAAAGCCTTTCGCCTCGGCTCCGGTACAGTGGTCATACGCATAGGCAAACGGGACGATAGAATCACCCAAAAAAATTATCTGCCGCGAAGAACCCGCGCCATTCTTGACAAGGCTCGGAGGAAGCACTTCGCCGACAAGCTCGATATTTGGCGTTGGAATTTTTCCAGAACCGAGCCAGAACCCGAGATGAGGCGGCTGGTTGTAAGCGGTATTCTGAGAGGAAATCGCCAACCGATAGACCGGATCGTGCATCAGCGTATAAACTCGATGCTCTGTCGGAATCGTCGTCGTGTAAAGAAACAGGTGGGAATCGTCATGCGTGATAACCTCCTCGCGAAAGTCCCCCAAAATATCCGCAGAGAGATTCGGCGTCGCCTTGGTGGAATTGCAGGAACTTCCGTCCAGCTGAAGAAGCGTTTCGCTTTTCGACGTGGTGCTGTTCCACTTGGTAATCGTCACATTGTCCAAAAGCTCGTCGAGCAAGTCGCCATCCCAGTAGAGGCGGAAGTTATAAGAAGGGCGCGAACTGGCAAGTTGCTTACCCTTTACGGAATACGTGTTCCAGTTGGCCGCCGACCACAGTTCATGTCCGCGAGAAGTCGAATCGACATCGGCAGCGACACCGCGCCCGTTATCCCCGGAACTCGTTTCGCGCCACAAAATTTTTCCGGTTGCCGCACTGTGAATTTCATACCCATAAGGACTGTCTTCGTGCACGGTCCAGACTTCAAGCCCTTCGACATCGGGATCCAAGTCTCCGAGATGCATCGCATCGCCATGTCCGAGACCGACCCGATACATGAACTTTCCATCGTGATCGACTGCGCAGTTTCCCTCGATAATTTCGTCAAAGCCGTCCCCATCGACATCCCCTGCCGCGATATTGTGATTTCCCTGACCGTAGCATTCCTTTCCCTTTGTCGCCGCATTATAGTACCATCGCTGCGTCAAGTTTTTTCCGTCCCAATCGTAAGCGGTAATCGCCATGCGAGTATAGTAGCCCCGCTGAAAGACCATGCTTGGCTTTATTCCGTCAAGATAAGCGTTCGTCGCCAAGAATCGATCGACCCGGTTTCCGTATTTATCTCCCCAGCTGCTGACCGTTCCTCGGCCTGGATTGTAATCGACTGTCGCCATTTCCGCGCCTGTCCATCCGTCAAAAATTGTCAAGTATTCATTTCCGCTTAGAACGTATCCGCTGGAATTTCGGTAATCCGCCGCATCGTCATCATTGGCCGCCGGACCTTTGGACAGGAATTTTCCCGTGCCGTCTTTCGTACCGGGAGCTGTTTTCATCGCGACTTCGGCAAAGCCGTCCGAATCATAGTCCCCGACGAGAATTTGCGTGTAATGCGCACCAGCCCGGATATTCACCCCGAGATCAATCCGCCACAATTTTTTACCGTTTAATTTGTACGCATCGATATAGACATTTCCCGTGTAGCCCTTTTGGGAATTGTCCTTGGAATTCGAAGGGTCCCATTTCAATACCAGCTCATATTCTCCGTCGCCGTCCAAATCTCCCACGGCAATATCGTTCGGTGAATATGTATAGCTTCCGCTTTTGTTGGTTCCTCCCGCCGGACGATCCAAGTCGATGGTGAGCTTTTGCCCGTTCCAGACATTTACCGTCTTGTCTGCGCCTTTTTCCACGCCATTGATAACCGGGCGAACTTCATATCTTGAATTCAATGTTCCGCCTTTATCCGTCCAGTTTGTCGAGGTCGCAACCGGTTCCGTGTTGATTTTCGTCCCATCCCGATACAGATTAAATGCAATCGCTTCCGGGTCTGTCCCAAACATTCTCCAACTCAAATAAACACCTCCATCGATCTTGACAGCGACGAGTCCGCGGTCGAGACGTTCCATCTGCCTTGCCGCATAGGACTCCACGGCAAGAACGAAAAACAGGACTACAAAAAACCATTTTTTCATATCGATTCAACTCCTTTTAAGAAAATATTTCCTATTCACCTCACTTCTTTTATTTTCATTTTTTTCCATTGTCCCTAGACAACGCAGTATTATGAAGGGACACGGTAAGCGGGATGAGGAGTCGTCTGAACTTAGAGCTTAGGGAATAGTTGCTAGTTATTAGAAATCAAGAAACAGGAGACAGAAATCAGAGAGTTGAGCGGGACAAGGGACACGCTAAGTGGGACGAGGGGCGTCTGAGCGAACTTTTTCCTTTTGGCGACATCCACCTGTAACGCCGCTCAACTTGTCATTGCCGGGCATAGACCCGGCAATCCCCATACACAAAGAGATTCCCTTGTCGGAGCAAGGGAATGACATTGGACAGCGTGGCCCTGGGGGTGGTTGCAAGGTAGGGGGAACCTTGGCCTTCGCAACTCGGAAAGGTCCCCCTACCTTGCCCCT
>CAVKXR010000046.1:0-13920 GCA_963660275.1 Oscillospiraceae bacterium | reverse complement strand
CTTCTCCCCAATCCCGGCATCCAAACTCGGATAATTTTCGCTTCAATTTTCCAAATCTTGCAGACGGCAGACAGAAATTTTTTTAGATGTTTAAATATGAAAATTTTCCAAACTTTTATCTTGGCGATAGGTTTTGCGTTTTTCCCGCTTGTCGCAGAAGAACTTGAACCGATGGATTCCGAAGACCGCTTGACCGCCCAGGAAGAGGATTTGCGCTCCATCAAGGATTCTTATGACAGCCGGATCAACGGAATCATGGAAGAGATGGGTGATAACGGCTCGGAAGCCTGGTTTGCGGCCCGTGCGGCGGGAAACTATGCGAGCTGGAAAGATATCGGATTTGAGCTTCCCGAAGTGAAAATGTTTACCGTGAAGGAGGTGCCTTACGGATTTTCGGTGAAAGGAAAAGGTCGTTCGCAAGAGACGGCGACGATTCTTGTCTATACGCGGGACGAAGATTTGTATTATCGCGTCACTGTCGGAAAAAATGCATCGTTTGATTTTAAGCGCATGGTGCAGGCGGTTTTTGAATCGGACAGCGAATTTTCCTATCGCGAAGGAACTCTGTGCAACAGCCGGGCCG
The DNA here is from genome assembly GCA_963660275.1 of Oscillospiraceae bacterium. Taxonomy (GTDB): domain Bacteria; phylum Fibrobacterota; class Fibrobacteria; order Fibrobacterales; family Fibrobacteraceae; genus Hallerella. Next base: position 13,337 of record CAVKXR010000046.1, on the reverse strand, counting down.
TTTCCTGTCTAGGCGGATACGAAAAGGGAACTTCCGGCAAGCAGAAAAATAAATAAGGAGAGATGATTATGGCAGAACTCGGTACGATTGGAACGCCTCTTTCAAAAAGCGCAACGCGCGTCCTTTTTTGCGGGGCGGGTGAGCTTGGCAAGGAAGTCATCATCGAAATGATGCGGCTCGGCGTCGAAACGATTGCGGTCGATCGCTATGCGAATGCGCCGGGAATGCAGGTCGCCCATCGGTTTCATGTCGTGAACATGTTGGACGGTGCGGAGCTTCGCCGAATCGTCGAACTCGAAAAGCCGGATTACATCGTCCCGGAAGTCGAAGCGATTGCGACCCCGACGCTCGTGGAACTCGAAAAGGAAGGCTATCATGTGATTCCGACGGCGATGGCGACGCGGCTTACGATGAACCGCGAAGGGATTCGTCGCTTGGCGGCAGAGGAACTCGGGCTGAAAACTTCGCCGTATCGCTTTGCGGACACGGAAGAGGATTTCAAGGATGCGGTGAAGACCGTCGGGATTCCCTGCGTCGTGAAGCCTGTAATGAGTTCGTCCGGGCATGGACAGTGTACGATTAAATCCGAAGCGGATATCGATCGGGCGTGGAACATTTCCCAGAGCGAAGGTCGCACGGGGAAACCTTCGCGCGTTATCGTCGAGGGCTTCGTTCCGTTTGACTATGAAATCACGATGCTCACGGTGCGCCATGTCGGCGGAACGAGCTTCTTGGAACCTGTGGGCCATCACCAGGTGAACGGCGACTACCAGGAGTCCTGGCAACCGCAACCGATGAGCGCTGCCGTTCTCGAAAAGGCGCACGACATTGCAAAGAAAATTACGGATGCGCTTGGAGGCCGCGGAATCTTTGGCGTGGAGCTTTTTGTCTGCGGCGAAGACGTCCTGTTCAGCGAAGTCAGCCCGCGTCCGCACGATACGGGAATGGTGACGCTTATTTCCCAGGACCTTTCGGAATTTGCGCTTCACGCCAGGGCTATTCTCGGCTTGCCTATTCCGAACATCGCGTTCCGCGGACCGTCCGCTTCGAAGGCGATCGTCGTCGAAGGGGAATCTGACCAGGTTCGCTTTGAAAATCTGGCGAAGGTTCTGGAAACTCCCGATACGGGCATCCGGCTTTTTGGAAAGCCGACGGTCGGCGGGCATCGTCGCATGGGCGTTTTGCTCGCCCGGGCTTCTTCGGTGGAAAAAGCCGTGGAAACGGTCAAGGAAATGCGCGAAAAGCTGCAAGTCAAACTTTAAAAGATTTTTATCTCTGAGGAAATCCGGTGTCCGAACCTCGCAAACTTTTTCTTCTGGACTCTTTTGCTCTCGCCTTTCGGATGTTTTACGCCTATGCGAAAAACCCGCTGGTGAATAAAAACGGAGACGATGTTTCCCTGGTGCACGGTTACTGGGGAACGGTTCTTCGCATTCTTTCAAAACACAAGCCGACGCATTTTGCGATTGTGTGCGATGTCGGCGCACCGACCTTTCGGCATGAACTCTACCCGGAATACAAGGCGAACCGCGGTCCGATGCCGGAGGCGATGGCGAAGCAGATGCCGATGCTCAACGAGGTTATCCAGGCGAGCGGGATTCCGATGCTTTCGGAAAAAGGATTCGAAGCGGACGACGTGATGGCTGCGGTTGCGGAAGCCGCCTACCGGGAAGGTTTTGAACAGATTTTTCTCGTGACAAAGGACAAGGATCTTTCCCAGGTCGTGAACGACCGGATTCATCTGTATCAGCTGGAAAAAGGTGCGGACGGCATCGATTTCGGGCCGGAAGAGGTCAAGGAAAAATACGGAGTCCCGCCGGAGCAAATCCGCGACTACTTAGCCTTGATGGGAGATTCCTCGGATAATGTTCCGGGCGTCGCGAAGGTCGGGCCCAAGACTGCGGTCTCTCTTTTGGAAGAATTTGGGAATATCGATAATTTGTACGCAAACCTGGACAAGGTGACGAAAAAAGGCTTGCACGACAATCTGGAAAGGGGAAAGGAAAACGCTTTCCTCTCGCGGGAACTTGTTACGATTCAGTTTTCGCGGGGTTTTAAAGGCTCGCTGGGAGAACTGGAATTTCGCGGAATCGAAAGCGACGCTCTTGAAAAGATTTTCCGGGAAAACGAAATCAACAGCCTGGTCCGTCTTCTTGACAGCGTTCCGTCCAAGTCGGGATTTTCCCCGGAGATGCCCCTGAAAAATGCGAAGCCTTTTGAAACGGTCGTTGTGCGGACGACAAAGGCTTTCCAGGAAATGTCCGCGGCAGTCGAGGCATCACCGTCTCCGGCGATTTCGGTAGTCTATGACGGAACGCGTCCTCTCGCAACGGCGATTGTGGGCGTGGCACTTTCCACTGAACCGGACAAAGGCTTCTACGTTCCGCTCGGTCACACGGACGAAATGGGAATTCCGCTGAACAATATCGACACGGAATATTTTGCGGACTGGTTCATTCCGGCGTTTACCGTCGCCGAGAAGCCGTGGCGAATGTTTGCCGCGAAATCTGCGCTGCATGTCCTTTCCTGGGCTTTTGACGAAAAGGTTCTTCCTTCGCAAATTCGGGATGCTCAAATCGGCGCGTGGATGCTTTCACCGGGAGAATCCAAGTACGAACTGGAAGAGCTTTGCCGTCGAAACGGTCTGCGTGAAATCGGTTCGCGAGAATCGCTTGTCGGGCATGGGAAAAACGAAATTCCTTTTTCGCGCGTGCCTGTCGAAGAGATGGCGGAATATGCGGCAAAGTCCGCGTCTTCGATTTTCGAACTCTGGGATATCATTCGGCAGAAGCTTGAAAAGAGCGGACTGGAAAAGCATTTTCTGGAAACGGAAATGCCGATTCTCAAGGTGCTTTTCGCGATGGAGGAATGCGGTGCGGCCATCGACGAGGATGCGCTCAAGAATCTTTCCGCGGATTTTTCGAAGCGGATTGAAGAGACCGAGGAGAAGGTTTACGCGCTTTCCGGCGGAAACCCTTTCAACATCGCCTCTCCGAAACAGCTTGCCGAAGTTCTCTACGACGATTTGGGTTTGAAAGTTTTAAAGAAAACGGCGACGGGGCGCAGCACGGACAGCGCGGTTCTGGATCGTCTGCTGAACGAGTTCGAACTTTCCGAACAGGAAACCGCCCTCATCGAATCGATTTTGAATTTCCGCGAACTGAAAAAGCTCCAGAACACCTACATCGAAGTTCTCCCGACACTCGTAAACAAGGAAACCCATCGGATTCACACGAACTTTGTGCAGTGGGGGACGGCGACGGGGAGGCTTTCGAGCCGCGAACCGAACCTGCAGAATATTCCGATCCGTTCCGAAGAAGGGAAAAAGATTCGGGCTGCGTTCATTCCGGGCGAGAAGGAAAACGTAATTCTTTCCGCGGACTATTCGCAGATTGAATTGCGGATGCTTGCGCATCTTTCCGGAGACGAAAAGCTTGTACAGGCGTATAACGACGGGGTGGATATTCATGCGCTGACCGCCGCTGCGGTTTTTGGAAAACTCCCGTCCGAGGTGACTGCGGACGAGCGTCGCCGGGCGAAGGTGGTGAATTTCGGCGTTCTCTACGGAATGACTCCGTTCCGGCTTTCCCGCGACTTGCACATTCCGATTGCCGAAGCGAAAATGTTCATCGACGGCTACTTTAATTTGTACAAAGGCGTCGAGGCTTATGTGGAACGTATCAAGGCGTTTGCCCATGAACACGGCTATGTCGAAACGCTGACAGGGCGTCGTCGCACAATTCTCGGAATCGATTCCGGGGACAGGACCGAGTGCCAGATGGCGGAACGCATGGCGGTGAATACGCCTGTCCAGGGGAGCGCCGCGGACTTGATCAAGACGGCGATGATCCGCGTGGCAAACCGCATCGAGAAAGATTCGCTTCCGCTCCAGATGATGCTCCAGGTACACGATGAACTTGTATTCGAATGTCCTCGGGAGCAGGCGGAAAGCCTTGGAAAAATCGTCCGGTCCGAAATGGAACAGGCGATGGTCCTGAAGGTTCCTCTGGTCGCTTCGGTGGGGTTCGGAGCGAACTGGCTCGCTGCGCATTGACATAAATTTTCTACATTTGGGCACGCTCGGACACTTAAAGTCCGGGAAAATCAATCACCGGTATGTGAAAAGTCGCTTCGGTGGCCTTTGGGCTTTGCGGCTTCTGCATATCGGGACGTTTAACCGAAAAAAAGGAAAACATCATGGCTAATTTGCCTTCCGTCGAAGACCTGCTCGCTGCAGGCGCTCACTTTGGTCACCAGGCTCAGCGCTGGAACCCGAAAATGAAACCCTACATCTTGGCGAAGAAGAATGACATCTATGTCATCAACCTCGACAAGACCATCAAGCAGCTCGAAGAAGCCGGCAAGGTTGCCGCCCGCATCTCCAGCGAAGGGAAGAGCGTTCTCTTCGTCGGTACAAAGCCGACCGCCCGCGCTATCGTAGAAGAAGCCGCCAAGAAGACAAACCATTTCTTCGTTTCGAACCGCTGGCTCGGCGGTATGCTTACCAATTTCCAGACCGTCCGCAAGTCCATCAAGCAGATTGACAAGATCGACCAGATGGAAGCCGAAGGTCTCTTCAAGGAACTTTCGAAGAAGGAAGTTCTCGACAAGACCCGTCTCCGTGAAAAGATGCTCGGCGTCTTTGGCGGCATTCGCGAAATGGCGACCCTTCCGGGCCTCGTGGTCGTGACCGATTTGCACCACGAACACATCGCCGTTGCGGAAGCTCGCCGTCTGCACATTCCTATCATCGGCATTTGCGACACGAACGTCGATCCGACCCTCGTGGATTACCCGATTCCGGCGAACGACGACGCGGTGAAGTCCATCAAGATTATCGTGGACTACCTGGCGGACAACGTAACGACCCGTTCCGAAGTGGCGAAGAACGCCGATGCGGAATCTTTCGCGAAGAAATTCGACGATGCTCCGGCTCCGCGCAAGCGCACTTTCAAGCCGCGCAAGGCTATCGCCGAAAAGACCGAAGACAAGGCCGAAAAAAGCGAGGAAAAGTAACAATGGCTGTTGAAATTACCGCTGCGATGGTGAACCAGCTCCGCAAAGCGAGCGGCGTTGGAATGATGCAATGCAAGAAGGCCCTGATCGAAGCCGAAGGCAATCAGGAAAAGGCTTTTGAACTTCTCCGCAAGCAGGGCGCTGCAGTCGCTGCAAAGCGCGCCGACAAGGCTGCGAAGGAAGGCCGCGTGTTCCTCGTGAGCCGCGCCGACCGTGCTGTCGCCTTTGAACTCGGTTGCGAAACGGAACCTGTTTCCCAGAACGCGGACTATGTCGCTCTGGCGAACCTCGCTCTCAAGGCTTGCGAAACGCAGGACATCAACTCTGTCGAAGAACTGAAGAACGCCGAAGTCGATGGCGTGAAGATCAACGACAAGCTGCAAGACGTTCTCGTGAAGATCCAGGAGAACATCGACTTCCGTAAGCTGGGCGTCATCAAGCGTTCCGGTTCGGATGTCATCGGTCTTTACTCCCACATGGGCGGAAAGATCGGCGTTCTCACGCGCCTCACGTTTGAAGGCACTCCGAGCGACAAGGAAGCTCTCGAACGCACCGCAAAGGAAATCGCGATGCAGGCTGCCGCTTTCCCGCCGGTCGCCTTGAACAATGCGGCGGTTCCCGAAGAGTTCATCGCGAAGGAAAAGGAAATCGCTCTCGCCCAGATCGAAAATTCCGGCAAGAAGACCAAGCCGGAATTCGCCCAGCGCCAGATCGAAGGCCGTGTTGCGAAGGTCCTCAAGGAAGTCGTTCTCGAAGACCAGGAATTCTTCATTTCCGACAAGAACCCGAAGAAGCTTTCCGTCAAGGACTATCTGCTCGCTGAAGGGGAAAAGCTCGGTGTGAAGAACCTCGCCGTCGTCGATTTCATCCGCTTCGAAAGGGGCAACTAATTTAAACGCGAAAGCGTTGGATTCAAATCGGTCGTCCCCCTGCGGGGGCGACCTGTTTTTCAAAAAAGCGACCGGATATGGACATACACGTACAGAACCACTTGAACTCCAGTGGCCGGGTAAATCTCGGGAGTTTTTACACTCCGTACAGGTATGTGCTTCTTGTCCGCGATTGGTTTGAAAAATACGGTTTGACAAACGGAAAAACCGTTCTTGACAGCTCCTGTGGCTACGGGGCCTTTTTTGAATTGCAGGAACACCTGCCGAAGAACAGGTTTATCGGAAACGATATCGATTCCCTTGCCGTAAGCAAGGTTTCCGAAGTTTTCCCGAAGGTGCAAACGTTCCACAGAAATGCGCTGGCTTCCGTTTCGCGCGAACAATACGGAATAAAAGAGAACGACTGCCTGGTCGTCGTCGGGAATCCGCCCTATAACGATGTCACGTCGCAGATAAACCAGAAAATCAAATCTTCCGGTGTGGAGATTGACGCGGATATTCGAACGCGGGATTTGGGACTTTCGTTTCTCCGTTCCTACAACAAGCTTGCGGCGGACTATGTCGCCGTCTTGCATCCGCTTTCGTATCTGGTAAAGCGCCAAAATTTTTCCGCAGCAAAGGCTTTTTTTGCGAACTACAGGATGCTGGAACATGTCGTTTTCAACAGCCAGGAATTTGCGAACACATCCAAGACGACAGGTTTCCCCGTAGTTGTCGCCTTGTATCGGAGGGAACCTTCGGCGGGTCTTTCCTATGACGACATTTATCGGATGACGTTCAAGACGGTCGAGGGCAAGACCTTTTCGCTCGCGGACTTTGACTATGTAGCGGATTTTATCCAGAAATATCCCCACAAGGAACGCTACGAGCCGGAAATCCTGTTTTACACGCTTCGGGACATCAACGCCTTAAAGCGCAGCCGGACGTTTATCAAGGAACGCTGTGCGGGCGCTGTGGATGTAAATCCCGAAGAACTTTCCTACTACTGTTACCTCGATTGTTTCAAGAGGTATGCGGACGTCCCCTACTACATGGGAAATTTTGACGTGCCTTTTGACAAGGAAACATTCCCGGAAATCGAGAAAGCTGTCCTTGCGGTGTCGAAGTTCCATCACCCCGAGATATTCGGGAAATGTCCGCGCCCGAGCGCTGCCGAAGAAAGCGCGGTGAAAGAATATATCGATGTAATTTTAAAACGTTTCACAAATTAACCCCTATACTCTACTATGTCCAAGTTCAAACGAATTCTTCTCAAGCTTTCCGGTGAAGCTCTCGCCGGGGAAAAAGGTCACGGCATCGACTCCGAAATTCTGACGTCGATGGCTTCCGAAATCGCTTCCGTCGTGAAGTCGGGCGTCCAGGTGGCGCTTGTCATCGGTGGCGGAAACTTGGTACGCGGCATTTCCGCATCCGCTGGCGGGATGAACCGCGCCCAGGGCGATGCGATGGGAATGCTCGGCACGGTGATGAACGGACTGGCGATGCAGGATGCTCTCGAAAAACAAGGCGTTCCCTGTGTCGTGATGTCCGCTGTCCGGATGGAACCCATTTGCGAGTTTTTTGACCGCAGACGGGCCGTTTCCCTTTTGGCTTCTGGAACCGTCGTGATTTTCTCCGCGGGAACCGGTAACCCATACTTTACGACCGATAGCGCAGCCGCTCTCCGCGCAAGCGAAACGGAATGCGACGTGATCATGAAGGCGACGAAAGTCGATGGAATCTATACGGACGATCCGGTCAAGAATCCCTCTGCGACGCGTTTTGACGACATCACCTATTCCGAGGTTATCCGTCGCGGGCTGAAAGTGATGGATACGGCGGCGGTCGCCATCTGCCTTGAACAGAAAATGCCGATTCTTGTGTTCAAAATGACATCGGGGAACTTGACGAAGGCTGCTTCTGAAGGTAGTTTAGGAACACTCGTGCATTGCTAATTTGGCAAGGCGCTTTCGCAAAGTTTTTAAATTGAGGACCTATGGCCGAAGAATATGAATTGAAAATGCAAAAAGCCGTCGAAGCGACTGAGCGCGAATTTTCGAAAATCCGCACCAGCGTAGCGACTCCTGCGATTTTGAACAACATCCGCGTCGATTATTATGGAACGCCCACCCCGATTCCGCAGGTGGCAAAGGTTTCCGTTCCGGAACCGCGTATGCTCCTCGTGACCCCGTGGGAAAAGACGATGGTCGAACCGATCAACCGGGCGATTCTCATGGCGAACATCGGGGTCTCTCCGCTGATGGAAGGCAACGGCATCCGCGTGTCTATTCCGATCCTCACGTCGGAACGCCGCGAAGAACTTGCAAAGCTCGCCCGCAAACATGCGGAAGAGGGAAAGGTCGCTATCCGCAACATCCGCCGCGACGCAAACGACGCCATCAAGAAGAACAAGGAAATCGCCGAAGACGAAGCGAAAAAACGCCAGGAACAGATCCAGAAGGTTACCGACAGCTACATCGCGAAAATCGACGAGATTCTCAAGCTGAAAGAAGCCGACCTTCTTGAGGTTTAATCCATGGCTAACGGACTGAAGCATATTGCCATCATTATGGACGGCAACGGTCGCTGGGCGAGAAGCCGAGGCCTTGAACGTTTCCTGGGGCATCGCAAGGGAACCCAGGCGACGATCGATGCGGTCAAGTTCGGTTGCGATTTGCGGCTGGAACATTTGACCCTCTATGTCTTTAGCTCCGAAAATTGGCAGCGTCCTTCCAAGGAAGTCGATTACCTGATGAAGCTCCTTGTGGAAATGGTTCACAAGGAACTCCCGGACCTGATGGAAAAAAACGTGAAGCTTGTGGTCATCGGAAATATCAACCGCTTGCCGGAAGCTCCGCGGAAGCAGCTGCAACACGCGATTGATACGACGTCGAAAAATTCCGGGATGCAGCTGAACCTTGCCATTTCCTACGGCGGACGTCAGGAAATCGTCGATGCCTGCAGGGCGATTGCCGCCGAGGTCAAGTCTGGAACGCTCTCCCTTGAAGCGATCGATGAAAATGTCTTTTCGCAAAATCTGTATCTGAAAGGCGCTCCCGATCCGGACCTGGTCATTCGCACCGGCGGAGAATTCCGCCTTTCGAACTATTTGCTTTGGCAAGCCGCCTACAGCGAATTCTACGTAACCCCGACGCTCTGGCCGGACTTTACGAACGAGGAATTCCAGAAGGCGGTCGATTTTTACAACACGCGCGAACGCCGTTTTGGAAAGGTTCTCGATGAGTAATTTGACAATCCGAATCCTGTTTGCGGTCATCGCCATTCCGGTGACCTTTTTGCTGCTTTGGCTGAACGATATTTCGCGCTTGGCCCTGATGTGCTTTCTGAGCGGTGCCGGTGCCTGGGAATGGGCGCGGATGGCTTCGAAAATGTACAAGGGTCCGTCGATGCAGGCGGTGGCTCCGATGGCTGCAGTCGCCCTCACGCTCGCCTGGATTTTCCAGTCCGGGCATTTTTTCGGATTGCCTGCGCTTCCGCATCTGGTCGGGATTGTCTTTGTCGGAGTCTTTGCGCTCTACATCGTCATCGCGTTTTCCAAGGTTTCCATCGACCACCTGTTTCCGTGGCTTGCCATGCAGCTCGGTGCGCCGCTCTACCTCGGGCTTTGGGGCGGGCTTGACGTCTATCTGCTGGGTTCGGGAAACGGCTCGCTCGAACATTCGTACAAGTTCATCCTGGTGATGACCTCGATGTGGGTCTGCGATACGATGGCGTATTTCGGAGGGCGGCTCTTGGGAAAGCATCACATCGCACCGGAAATCAGCCCGAAGAAAACCTGGGAGGGCGCTGTCTGCGGAACGCTCTTCGCTGTCGGTTGGGTGATGTTCTTTGCGCCTTCGGTTTTTGGATTGAACTATGCCATGTCGGCTGTCCTGGGCGTTGTTCTCGCCATTGCGGGACAGGTGGGCGATTTGCTCGAATCGACTCTCAAGCGTTGGTCCGGCACAAAGGATGCGAGCCAGATTTTTCCGGGGCACGGCGGCGTTCTCGATCGGGCGGATTCCTTTTTCCTTTCGGCGCCGGCTGTCGTACTGGTGATGACTTTTATCAACGGATCGGTTTAAAATGAAGCGTGTCTGTCTTCTGGGAGCAACAGGTTCGATAGGAACTTCGACCATCGGTGTTTTAAAACAGCACCCCGAACGTTTCCGGCTGTATGCGGTGGCTGCGAACAAAAACTGGAAAAGCGTCGCGAAAATCGCCCGCGAAATGGACGTGGAACGCTTCTGCATGTTTGATGAAACCGCTGCCAGGGAACTTTCAAAAGAACTGGGAAAGCCTGTTCTCGTCGGAATGGAAGGCCTCTGCGAACTGTCGAGCGACCCGAATGTGGATATCGTACTGAATTCCCTGATGGGTTCCGTCGGATGTCTTCCGACCCTTTCCGCAATCCGGGCTTCCAAGCATGTCGCGCTAGCGAACAAGGAAACTCTCGTGATGGCGGGCGAAGTCATCACGGAGGCTCTCCGCGAAAATCCAAAGGCTTATCTCACGCCGGTCGATTCGGAGCACAACGCGATTTTCCAGTGCCTAGCGGACCGTCCGAATGCGGAAGTGGAAAACCTGCAGATTACGGCTTCGGGCGGACCTTTCCGCGAATGGCCGCTCGAAAAGTTCAAGGATATTTCCGTCGAAGATGCCTTGAATCATCCGGTCTGGAACATGGGACGGAAAATCACGATAGATTCCGCAAGCATGATGAACAAAGGCTTGGAAGTCATCGAAGCGCATTTTCTCTTTGACATTCCTTACGAACAAATTAAAGTCGTCGTCCATCCGCAGAGCCGCATACATTCTTTGGTGCAGTTCCGCGATGGAAGCCTGATGGCGCAGCTCGGCGCTCCCGATATGAAAATCCCGATTCAGGTCGCGCTCACGTGGCCGGAACGCATTTCGCTCGAAACGGACCGCTTGGATCTTGCGGAAATCGGCAAGCTCACGTTTTTCAAACCGGACTTTGACAAGTTCCGCTGTCTCGCCCTTGCGATGGAATGCGGTAAAAAAGGCGGGCTTTACACCGCGATGATGAATGCGGCAAACGAAGTTCTCGTCGGCGCGTTCCTCGAACGGAAAATCGGATTCATGGACATTCCGGCTGGCGTGGAAAAGGTCGTGGCGAAAACTCCGACAGTTTCCGGGACGCTTGACCTATCGACGATTCTTGATGTGGACAAGGAAGCGCGACGGCTCGCAGCGGATCTGATTTGAAAATCCCGGACAGAAGAATTTAAGAAGCGGCTTTCGGGTCGCTTTTTTTGGCTACGCAAAATCAGAATTTCTACATTGTGACGCATGGACAATATCCTTTCGAATATCGCGATATTTGCGCTCGGGCTTCTCAGCCTGAGTTTCCTTGTCTTCATCCACGAACTGGGGCATTTTCTGGTCGCTAAGTGGAACAAGGTCAAGGTCAAGACGTTTTCCATCGGATTTGGCAAGAAGCTTTTGCGTTTTAAGAAAGGCGAGACGGAGTATTGCATTTCGCTCATTCCCTTTGGCGGCTACGTTGCTATGGAAGGGGAAAATCCAGAGGATGCCGATTCAAACGATCCGAATTCGTTTGTGTCGAAAAGCGTCGGGGCGCGGGCGGCTATCGCCTTTGCGGGACCGTTTGTAAACATCGCGTTTGCGTTTCTTCTTTTGGTGGGGCTTTACATGAAAGGCGTGGAGGAACCGGAATCGTCCCGTCTGATCGTGGGATTGGTTGCGCCGGAAAGCGCGGCGGAAAAGGCAGGGATTCTTCCAGGCGATACGATTTTTGAACTCGACGGTCGTCCGACGAACGGCTGGGACGATTTCCGCGAACAGGTCGGAGTTCGGTTGGGCGCAAATGTTCCGCTGAAGCTAACTCGCGGCGCGGATACGCTTTCTTTGATTCTCGTTCCGCAAGAGTTAATCATCCCCGGAAAGGATTCCCTGGCAGACGATATCCACATGGGTGTCGGCGAAGCGGGCGTCTATCCGCGTCATCGCGTCGTCATCAACGGAAAGCCTCTTGCCGGCAGCGCAGCGGAAAAGGCCGGATTTCTTCCGGGCGATACGATTGTCGAAATCAATCGGCAGAGAATTTTTAAATATCGGGATGTTGTCGATTTGGTGAACGGTTCCGAAGGGAAGCCGCTCGCGGTGACGATTCACCGCGGTGCGGACACGCTCGAAAAGGAACTATCCGCGGTTTACAATCCGGAACATGGACGCTACATGATAGGCATCCAGATGACCTACGTGATGTTCAAGGAAACGCATCTCGTAAGTCGCAACTTTCCGGATGCCGTTCTCAAGGCCTGCGGCACCAGCTGGAAAATGACGACGAGCGTTTTCCGTTACCTGAAGCGGATGTTCCAGGGGCAGGTAAAGGTCGATGCGATGTCCGGGCCGGTAACGATTGTCGCCGTGATGGGAAATGTCTGGCTTTCCGGATTCGAAGATTTCCTGATGATTCTCGCGCTCATCAGCATCAACCTGGGAATCATGAACCTCTTGCCGCTAGCGATTACGGACGGGGGAATCCTCCTTTTCCTACTCATCGAAGCGATCCGCGGCAAGGCGATTTCGCAGGAAAAACAGGCGGTAATCCAGAAAATCGCCATGGCGCTTTTTATCGCCCTTTTCGTTTTCATCACGTTCCTCGACTTTGGGAAAATCGGGCTTTTCTTGAGGTAGGACCGGAAATTGAAATTCTTATTAAAGTCTTTTTGTATGACAGCGATTTTTCTTTTATATTTCTAAAAGATGGATGAGGATTTGCAGATTCTTTATATGCAGACGAGGCTGGTTCGGTTGGCCTCGGAACAGTGGAATATGCATTTTCAGGCGGTGAACGAACTGTTTCAGAAGTATGGCGTTTTTCAATATGTTGCGGATTGTTGGGGCGTTTTTCATGTTGAAGGGGACTTCGCTGTTTTGGAAGATATAAAACAGTATCTTAAAAATAAAGGGGCGAATATTGGTTGATTCTTTAAAAAATGGGACCATCCTTTACCACGGAAGTTACTGTGCCGTTGAAATTCCGGTTCTGGAAAAATGTGCCAATTATAAAGATTTTGGTCGTGGATTTTATTTGACAACAGATAAAAGGCAGGCGGAATCGTTTGCAAGGATTAGCCTTCGCAAGGCAAAGGAAAACTGCCTTGTTTCCGAGACGCAGCAGTTTGGTTTTGTGAATGCATTTCGCTTTGATTTTTGTGCCGGTTTAAAGATTAAAATTTACCCTGATGCGGATGCGGAATGGTTGCATTGCATTGTGGCGCATCGCCGTAAAAATGCTTTCCGAAATATTTTCGAAGAAAATTTGAAGTACGATATTGTCGGAGGAAAGATTGCGAACGATGCGACGAATTTGACCCTTGTAGCCTATATGTCTGGAGCTTATGGCGTAATGGGTTCCAGCGTTGCCGATGCGTTTTGCATTTCACTCCTTTTACCGGAGCG
>CAVKXR010000045.1:0-13942 GCA_963660275.1 Oscillospiraceae bacterium | reverse complement strand
GATTTTTGTGCAAAACTATGTCCCCCATCGGATTTGTTATATAATTCCGAGTAAACGGCAGTAATTTTGGAACATCCGGCAACCTTGTCCAAGTTGATCCGTCGGCATCAAGACGCCAAACGCCATCTATTGTCGCTGCATAAAATTTTCCATTCCATTCAAAGCCTTTATGAAAATGAAAAGGTTCTGTAGAAAAATCATCTTTGGCCGTTGAGCTATGCAGTCTCGGACTTGCATCTACATCGTCCCATCCAGAGGCATTTTCCCATTTGACGAATGACGTTAATTTTCCACTGGCTTCAGAAGAACACCCTTGATTTCCAGCTATAGAAACAATCAGACGATTTCGGAAACGCCCAATTCCATAAACGGAATACCATTCCTTGGCGCACAAAGAGTCTTTTAATTTAAACTGTTTCCATAAATTTTTTGAAGGAATATACTGAAAAACTTCAGCAGAACCATACATTCCTACATAGATACCTTGAGAATCCGCATACAATGATTTTATGTTTGAGTTTGTCGGCGGTTTAATCGTGTCCCAGCTGTCGGAACCGATTTTTGAGATAAAAAGCCTAGGCGTATAGGTAGAATTACCAAATAACGCATCGCTGCTATCAATCGGACCGGTCCATGCATCTTCAAGCACGATCCAGTCCCCGGAATGCGCGATTTTTTGCAAACCTCCGCCACGTGAAAAATCGATGACCGGCGTAAAGCCGCCCTCAAGCCATCCGAAAGGCGCACTGTCTTCCGAAACATCGGGGAAAGTTGTTGAGTTTTCCGAGCAAGCAAATAACACTAGCAAAAAAATGGACAGGAAACAAAATCCAAATATTCTCACCAGGAACCTCCCAGCACATATTCCACCAAAAGATTTGGTCCGTTATAAGATTTGCATTCCGCGACTGAAGGAATTTTTCCGAAAATCACGTCTCCTTCTGAATCGACCAAGGCGATTCCACATACGGTCTTGTCGAACAAGCTCCAGTCGGCCAGATGCAATCCGATATTTCCTTCCTCGGCAGATTCTCCGGGATAAAGAATATACCTGTCAAAGAACAGATCCAGCTCCCAGACGTTTTCCGCAACATTCCTAAGCGACGGCCTAGAGATGGGCGTATACCAGTCATCAGCAGGAACACTCAACGATTTTTCATCGGGAACGCGAAACCACAGCTTCGCACGATAATCCTTGAGAGATACAGTCCCCGTATTCTTGACAATGATTTTGGGCTTGAACATATTTTGTTCCCACGGAGCGGCATCGCTCCATGCGATAGTCCCTTTTGCAGCCGAAACAATTCCGTCATCCTCCGTCCTAAAAATTTCAGGTTCCTGTCCCCAAAGAATTTTTCCATCCGAATCGTAGATGACAATTTTATGGTTGACCTTCGGGATTCCGATGTTGTAATCAGCCGACCAGTCGTCCAAATGCTTAAAATCGCTCCAATCCGAATAGTGCAAGCGAATCTGCCAGCCGTCCCAATTTGGGAAGACGGACATCGCCTTCAAAACCGAGTCGCCCGCATCCAAGACGAAACGCCATTGATCTCCACCCAGATTTTCAAGAGTTGCCGGAATCTTCGGATAGTCAATTTCTACTTGCGGATTTCTTGCGGGATCTGCCGTAAAGTAATAGGCAACCTTGAAACCCTTGACATCTTTCTCTGATAGGTTCGCTACAAAAAATCTTGGACGAGAGGTGTTCCTTTCCGAAGAATCCCGAGCCTCGCGATGATAGGCAAAAACGGAGCTTTTCGCAAGCAACGATGTCTGCGGGGGATCAGGCGGCATCTGCGTAGAGGGATCAAATGCTGTCGCCTTTCCTGCGACAACTCGAGCGACATTTCCATTATCGGATTCAATCGAATAGGAAAGGATTTCCGGAACCTTGTCTAGCACATAATCCATCGAAAAAGTCTTTCCCGAAAAATTGCGAAAATCCGCACGAAGCGTGTCGCCATGCCGGGAAATGGCGGGCGATACAGAGATGTTCCCTCCCAACAACGTATCCATCAAGACTTTTCCGTTTTTCCGATATGAAACAATGGAACCGACATTCGGCCTGTACATCGCGGAAAACAGAGTCTCTCCGTCCGATACGGAAACAGTCTGGTTTCCCTTTTCGAGAAAAAGCGGAGCCATTTCAAAATCACCAACGAGGGACACGCTCCCTTGATTCAAATAAATTAACCGAGAATCATTATCGCCCAAAACTTTATCACAATAGAAGTCCAACGCACAGGCGATGTCAAGTCCCTGTAACGGAGCGGAAGCCGAATGTCCGAAAGAAGCATGCGCAACATCTTCCCAAGGCGCCAGCGCATCGTGAAAAAGATAGGTCCGAGGTTGTTCAAAATACGATTGTAGCTCTTCAAGCTCATAATCAAGATTTAACGAAGGTTCTACAAACTTTTGGCTATACGCCGTTACCAGCACATCGCTCGTCGAAAACCACTTGTCCTGGATATCGACAAGCGCTTCCAGCAAGGTATCGTTGAAATCCACGTCCCGAATGTCTTCTAGTACAAAATCTTTCTTGGCGGCCATTTTCATGGCCATTTTTTCGAAGTAAAGCCCCGTGGCAAGACAGCCGTTTCCTTCGTCCTTTTCCACACATACCCTATTTGCATTTTCGGAAACGGAATGGAGCGTCTCGGCAAGAAATCTTTTTGTCGAAGATGAATACAGGGGAAGCAAGGTTAGCTTTGTCCCGTCAGGCTTTAAAGGATACGCCCGTCCATCAAAGGCAGAAGAAAGTCTCGTCATAAAGAGGCTGCGATTATCCAAATAGGAAGCATGAGCACGAAGACGGCGAACCTTGATAGATGCCGAATCCAGCGTATCGACCTTCATCGTCATATCAAAATTTTTCGGTCCCGGGATATCCACAAAAATCTTAGCCTTGTATTTCCCAAGATAAGGCCCGGTCATTTTCAGCGATATGTCCGTGGCCCAGCTCGTCGCCGCCCCGAAGATATAACCTAGAACAGGAATTACAGGCGTAATGGACTGGAAGATAGCCAGTGGATTGTCCCTCCCGACAAAATCGGAAAACAAGCCCGTTGCAACACCGGCAAAAGTATAGGCGTATTCAAACCACTTCATGTCCAGTTCGGCATCGACAAGCGTATGTTTCCACGTGCTGTCCTTGTCCAGCGAGTCCAGATCTGCAATAAACTCCCTTAGACCACCAAAATTTTCTCCCAACGTTCCAGCATTCACAACAGCCATTTCCGAGCCGAAATGAGGCGTGTTAACCGTGATCAGCTTTCCGATATGGTTCGCAGGATTTTCGCTTCCCGCAGGGAATCTTCCCCGATCCTGCCAAATAGCCCGAAGCATCTCGCGGACGACAAGACCACCCTGGCTATGCGCAACGATGTCCAATTTTAGCTCCGGAGTATTCCGCCAATCCAGCTCGGTCCCCTCACAGAAATCATCGAGGATTTCTTCCAATTTCCAGTAAAGCGCTCTAGATTGCGAATACGAATCCTCCCATAGCGGAGTTCCTTCAATCCACGTTCCCGATGAATCATGTCCCGGAGCCTGAAAAAAATAAATCCCGTTATGGTTGATATTTCCTTCCGTATTGTCAATATTCTGTGTTCTCGACAGAATGTCTGGCGCAGAACCGTTCACATACTTTTTGACCAATCCCTTCTGGAAATCAGCTGCAGACTTGTCTTTTTTTGCACCATCGGGAATATCCGCTTTAACGCCCCACACCTCGTAGTCACTGCCGAGGCCATGGACAAAAAGAACCGGGCGAGCAAGCTTTTTGCCGGGTATTCCCGTGTACTTCCATTCCGGGTAAGAAACTTTCTGCCGAACCCAAGCTTCTTTTAGCGAATCCTGGTTAAACTTGGCATAGTTTTCAAAACGAAAATCCGAAGTTGAGTCAAAAAATACACCTTTTTCACTGAGATAGTTTAGCGGCTTTTCCCGCCAGCCATGGGCATGCGCCTTGAATTTGTCCCGTTTCGAATCACTTAGAGATATATCGTCTTCCAGTAGCTTGCGGTCGCTGACCAGATATGATTCGCCCTTGTATTGTAGCTTGTTCTTGCAGGTTACATTGTATGTCACCCGCACCACGCTAAACAACGCATAAAAATGGTCGCTGTAAAAATGAGGCGCATGGTCGTAATAATACTTCACCCTTTCTTCGAGCTTTACGATGGAAAAATCCTTGACTTCGCCACACACGCCATACGGAAGATAGGTCTCGCTGTAAGGTTCCGACCATCGTGCCGCCTCCGCACCGTTTTTCGGGCTGTTTACGAATTCCGCCCGGGCCTCGTCAAAATCCTTTTCCGCAAAAGAAAATACGGAAAAAACTAGGACAAACCATAGTATTTGCTTGGACATTCCTCATACCTTATCAGAAAATGTACTAGAAAGATAATTTTTTGTTTTACAAAACCACAAAACAGGCTTTTGAAAAAAAGGAAAAAAGCGATGTCACTCAAAAATTTCCCTTAAAACCCAATTCCCAGATGGAAAAGATGGTTCCCGTCCAAGACAGGATTTGACGCGTAGGCGTAATCGAAGCGGATGCGGCCAAAGACAAGTCCGATACCTGCCGAGACGCCGCTTTCCGTTTCGCCGCGATACATATATACGCTTTTAGAATCTAAAAACGCTCTACCAAAAATCCTTTTCGTTTGCAATTGCGGAATCCAGCTTGTCCAGTGGGAACTTGAGTAGATTTTTCCAGTTTGCCACATAGAGGGTCTCTCCGATGACATCCATGGAATAGGTCGTCCCACCCGCGAAAAGGCAGTGAGATAATCCCGTACACCAACTACCGACTTTTCTCCAGCCCTTGGGAATGTTGCCGTAAGGCTCTCCGTAATCCCCCATATAGACATACGGGATTCCATCTCCACCAGCCACGAAAAGATGCGTCCCATCAGAAACCAAACATTTTGCCGAATAGGGAACATTACTGATAAGTCTGTAGTTATAGCCCGTCGTATCCCCGTCTAGGCGGAGACTGTCTATCGAAGTCCAATTCTCTGCAGAATCATCAAAGTAGTAGACTCGATCCGAAACAAGTGCATACAATTTTCCTTTATGAGCAACAAGATCGTTCACAATCTGCATGGACCACGACTGCGGTTCCGGGAATTTTGGAAGTTGCTTCCATCGACCAGTCTGAGCGTTCCAAGACCAAACTCCATAAGTTGTAGCAGAATAAAACTTATTCTTTAACGATACACCTTTGTGAAATTGAACTTTTATGTAACTGTCGAAATCTTTTGGAGCCGTATTAATCCATCCCGAATCACTGAGAAAAAGCAAAAGGACTCGAATACTATCATATACTTGAACGCTTCTATCGTGATATCCACTCATACTAACAAAAAGATTTCCATCTAAATTCGAAATTCCAAAAATATTATATCCCTCATTCTCTTTTAATTTATAAGGTTCTAGATTTATCCACTCACCACTAATTTGGTACTTCCACAATTCACCAGAAACATATGTTCCTACAAAAATCCCGGTTGAATCCGCATACAATGATTTTATGTTTGATTTTGTCGGCGGTTTAATCGTGTCCCAGCTGTCGGAACCGATTTTTGATATGAAAAGCCTTGGCGTATAGGTAGAATTACCAAATAACGTATCGCTGCTATCAACTGGACCGGTCCATGCATCTTCAAGCACGATCCAGTCCCCGGAATGCGCGATTTTTTGCAAACCTCCGCCACGTGAAAAATCGATGACCGGCGTAAAGCCGCCCTCAAGCCATCCGAAAGGCGCACTGTCTTCCGAAACATCGGGGAAAGTTGTTGAGTTTTCCGAGCAAGCAAATAACACTAGCAAAAAAATGGACAGGAAACAAAATCCAAATATTCTCACCAGGAACCTCCCAGCACATATTCCACCAAAAGATTTGGTCCGTTATAAGATTTGCATTCCGCGACTGAAGGAATTTTTCCGAAAATCACGTCTCCTTCTGAATCGACCAAGGCGATTCCACATACGGTCTTGTCGAACAAGCTCCAGTCGGCCAGATGCAATCCGATATTTCCTTCCTCGGCAGATTCTCCGGGATAAAGAATATACCTGTCAAAGAACAGATCCAGCTCCCAGACGTTTTCCGCAACATTCCTAAGCGACGGCCTAGAGATGGGCGTATACCAGTCATCAGCAGGAACACTCAACGATTTTTCATCGGGAACGCGAAACCACAGCTTCGCACGATAATCCTTGAGAGATACAGTCCCCGTATTCTTGACAATGATTTTGGGCTTGAACATATTTTGTTCCCACGGAGCGGCATCGCTCCATGCGATAGTCCCTTTTGCAGCCGAAACAATTCCGTCATCCTCCGTCCTAAAAATTTCAGGTTCCTGTCCCCAAAGAATTTTTCCATCCGAATCGTAGATGACAATTTTATGGTTGACCTTCGGGATTCCGATGTTGTAATCAGCCGACCAGTCGTCCAAATGCTTAAAATCGCTCCAATCCGAATAGTGCAAGCGAATCTGCCAGCCGTCCCAATTTGGGAAGACGGACATCGCCTTCAAAACCGAGTCGCCCGCATCCAAGACGAAACGCCATTGATCTCCACCCAGATTTTCAAGAGTTGCCGGAATCTTCGGATAGTCAATTTCTACTTGCGGATTTCTTGCGGGATCTGCCGTAAAGTAATAGGCAACCTTGAAACCCTTGACATCTTTCTCTGATAGGTTCGCTACAAAAAATCTTGGACGAGAGGTGTTCCTTTCCGAAGAATCCCGAGCCTCGCGATGATAGGCAAAAACGGAGCTTTTCGCAAGCAACGATGTCTGCGGGGGATCAGGCGGCATCTGCGTAGAGGGATCAAATGCTGTCGCCTTTCCTGCGACAACTCGAGCGACATTTCCATTATCGGATTCAATCGAATAGGAAAGGATTTCCGGAACCTTGTCTAGCACATAATCCATCGAAAAAGTCTTTCCCGAAAAATTGCGAAAATCCGCACGAAGCGTGTCGCCATGCCGGGAAATGGCGGGCGATACAGAGATGTTCCCTCCCAACAACGTATCCATCAAGACTTTTCCGTTTTTCCGATATGAAACAATGGAACCGACATTCGGCCTGTACATCGCGGAAAACAGAGTCTCTCCGTCCGATACGGAAACAGTCTGGTTTCCCTTTTCGAGAAAAAGCGGAGCCATTTCAAAATCACCAACGAGGGACACGCTCCCTTGATTCAAATAAATTAACCGAGAATCATTATCGCCCAAAACTTTATCACAATAGAAGTCCAACGCACAGGCGATGTCAAGTCCCTGTAACGGAGCGGAAGCCGAATGTCCGAAAGAAGCATGCGCAACATCTTCCCAAGGCGCCAGCGCATCGTGAAAAAGATAGGTCCGAGGTTGTTCAAAATACGATTGTAGCTCTTCAAGCTCATAATCAAGATTTAACGAAGGTTCTACAAACTTTTGGCTATACGCCGTTACCAGCACATCGCTCGTCGAAAACCACTTGTCCTGGATATCGACAAGCGCTTCCAGCAAGGTATCGTTGAAATCCACGTCCCGAATGTCTTCTAGTACAAAATCTTTCTTGGCGGCCATTTTCATGGCCATTTTTTCGAAGTAAAGCCCCGTGGCAAGACAGCCGTTTCCTTCGTCCTTTTCCACACATACCCTATTTGCATTTTCGGAAACGGAATGGAGCGTCTCGGCAAGAAATCTTTTTGTCGAAGATGAATACAGGGGAAGCAAGGTTAGCTTTGTCCCGTCAGGCTTTAAAGGATACGCCCGTCCATCAAAGGCAGAAGAAAGTCTCGTCATAAAGAGGCTGCGATTATCCAAATAGGAAGCATGAGCACGAAGACGGCGAACCTTGATAGATGCCGAATCCAGCGTATCGACCTTCATCGTCATATCAAAATTTTTCGGTCCCGGGATATCCACAAAAATCTTAGCCTTGTATTTCCCAAGATAAGGCCCGGTCATTTTCAGCGATATGTCCGTGGCCCAGCTCGTCGCCGCCCCGAAGATATAACCTAGAACAGGAATTACAGGCGTAATGGACTGGAAGATAGCCAGTGGATTGTCCCTCCCGACAAAATCGGAAAACAAGCCCGTTGCAACACCGGCAAAAGTATAGGCGTATTCAAACCACTTCATGTCCAGTTCGGCATCGACAAGCGTATGTTTCCACGTGCTGTCCTTGTCCAGCGAGTCCAGATCTGCAATAAACTCCCTTAGACCACCAAAATTTTCTCCCAACGTTCCAGCATTCACAACAGCCATTTCCGAGCCGAAATGAGGCGTGTTAACCGTGATCAGCTTTCCGATATGGTTCGCAGGATTTTCGCTTCCCGCAGGGAATCTTCCCCGATCCTGCCAAATAGCCCGAAGCATCTCGCGGACGACAAGACCACCCTGGCTATGCGCAACGATGTCCAATTTTAGCTCCGGAGTATTCCGCCAATCCAGCTCGGTCCCCTCACAGAAATCATCGAGGATTTCTTCCAATTTCCAGTAAAGCGCTCTAGATTGCGAATACGAATCCTCCCATAGCGGAGTTCCTTCAATCCACGTTCCCGATGAATCATGTCCCGGAGCCTGAAAAAAATAAATCCCGTTATGGTTGATATTTCCTTCCGTATTGTCAATATTCTGTGTTCTCGACAGAATGTCTGGCGCAGAACCGTTCACATACTTTTTGACCAATCCCTTCTGGAAATCAGCTGCAGACTTGTCTTTTTTTGCACCATCGGGAATATCCGCTTTAACGCCCCACACCTCGTAGTCACTGCCGAGGCCATGGACAAAAAGAACCGGGCGAGCAAGCTTTTTGCCGGGTATTCCCGTGTACTTCCATTCCGGGTAAGAAACTTTCTGCCGAACCCAAGCTTCTTTTAGCGAATCCTGGTTAAACTTGGCATAGTTTTCAAAACGAAAATCCGAAGTTGAGTCAAAAAATACACCTTTTTCACTGAGATAGTTTAGCGGCTTTTCCCGCCAGCCATGGGCATGCGCCTTGAATTTGTCCCGTTTCGAATCACTTAGAGATATATCGTCTTCCAGTAGCTTGCGGTCGCTGACCAGATATGATTCGCCCTTGTATTGTAGCTTGTTCTTGCAGGTTACATTGTATGTCACCCGCACCACGCTAAACAACGCATAAAAATGGTCGCTGTAAAAATGAGGCGCATGGTCGTAATAATACTTCACCCTTTCTTCGAGCTTTACGATGGAAAAATCCTTGACTTCGCCACACACGCCATACGGAAGATAGGTCTCGCTGTAAGGTTCCGACCATCGTGCCGCCTCCGCACCGTTTTTCGGGCTGTTTACGAATTCCGCCCGGGCCTCGTCAAAATCCTTTTCCGCAAAAGAAAATACGGAAAAAACTAGGACAAACCATAGTATTTGCTTGGACATTCCTCATACCTTATCAGAAAATGTACTAGAAAGATAATTTTTTGTTTTACAAAACCACAAAACAGGCTTTTGAAAAAAAGGAAAAAAGCGATGTCACTCAAAAATTTCCCTTAAAACCCAATTCCCAGATGGAAAAGATGGTTCCCGTCCAAGACAGGATTTGACGCGTAGGCGTAATCGAAGCGGATGCGGCCAAAGACAAGTCCGAGACCTGCCGAGACGCCGCTTTCCGTTTCGCCGCGATACGCATACCCGACCCGAAACGCAAGGGTCTTTTTATACAGAAGTTCGGAACCGAAGCGCCATTCCGCATCGTAATCCGCCCGGCGATAGGCATCCGCATGAAGCGCCAAATCGAAAATATCGAGAATGGGGTGCGTTCCCGAGATTCCCGCCGAAAGCGCCATCGGAGCGGATTCTTTTTCCGATTCGTATTCGGAAACCCAGCCAAAATTCGTAACGGTCGCACCGAATGTGATGTAGCGATTCAACCGAAAGCTTGCGCCGCCGTCGGCGAGGAACGCAATCGCAGTCGCATTGTCGATTGTCTGCGAAGCGAACCGCGCGGAAACCGCCCAGTTAAAAACAGAAGGCTTGCTGCCAACGCCGAGCTGGAGCGCCCACGCCATCGCCCCGTAATCTTCCGTCTTGAAGCCTTCCTCGTCGCGGCCCTCGATATCGCCGTAGCCCAGATATTCCACCGCAGCGCTTGTATTCAGATACTTAAAAGGCAAGCCGAAATAGACGGACGTAAGCTTCGCATCGATGCGGCTCGAAAACCGGACGTGTTCAATGCCCGCCTGGGGAACATTCGAAGATACAGTCGCCAAAGGATTCCGGGAAACCTCCGAAAATCCGTTCGGCATGGCGACGCCCGCTCCGGCAAGAGCCGCTGACCGCGGAGAAGTCGGAAGCGACAGGAACTTCATCGTCGTCCCGCCCTGATCGACATTCCAAAATCTGCCGCCCGCAAAACAGGTCGCGACGCAGAGGAACGCAAAAAAGACGGATCGCTTGAAGTTCATGGCGTAAACATATAAAATTAAAACGGGCGACGTGGAAATCTATGCGTTTTTCCATTCCCGCATCACGGCGAGAACCTTTTCCTTGAGTTCCTCGGCGCGAGCTGCGGAATCGCATTCCACGTAGCAGCGAAGTTCCGGAGCGTTTCCGCTCGGACGCAAATGGATAATGTCACCGCTGTCAAAAGTCATCCGGTAACCGTCCGTCACATCGGTCGAGACGATTTTCCCGGCGAGATGTCCGAAATAAGATTCGCCCAGATTTTTTTCGACGATTTCGGAAACCTTCGCTCGGCTTTTTTCGGTGGGAAATTCTTTAACGCGGTCGCTTGCGGTGAAGCGTTTCGGCAAGGACTTGAACAAATCTTCCACGCCTAATTTCTGTTTCTTTGCCGCGACAAGAACGGCAAGCTGCGGGAGAAGAGCGTCTCTCGTCGGGAGCGCCTTTAAAACCTTGCCGTCTAGGGAAATGTCCGTTTCGAGCAGGAATCCGCCGTTCGCTTCGTAGCCGGCAACCGTTTTCCCGTCACCGTCAAGTTCCTGCATTCCGGCAATAACGTATGGGCTTCCGATGCGCGTGCGGAGCGTCCGATCAAAAAGTCCGCACTTTTCAAGGGCCGTGTTGCAGCTCACCGGTGTCGCGATTCGTTCGATTCCGAGAGCCTTTGCCGCAAGGATTCCGAGGACGTCCCCGCGAATCCACTTGCCTGTCGCGTCGGCAAATAGCGGACGATCGCTGTCTCCGTCTGTGCTGACGATTGCATCGAGACCCTGTTTCGCCCATTCCGTTCCGAGCTTCACATCTTCCGGGCGAACCGCTTCCGTATCGACCGGGACAAAGACTTCGGAACGTCCGAGCGGAACGACAAACGCTCCGAGCCTTTTCAGAATTTCCGTGATGATATCGCGCCCGACAGCCGAATGCAGGTACATGCCGACGGTCAATCCAGACAGGGAATTTTCCCCGAAGAAATCCAGATAGCGCCGTTTATAGTTTTCGCGGGCTTCGGGATTTTCGAGCGGCAATTCGGCGGGATTTTTGAGCATTCCGTCATAGCCGAATTTCGAAGCGTCCAGTTCAAAACTTTCGGAGCGAATCCCGGATTCATCCTTTTTGGAAATTTCCCCTTTCGAATGGTTGAACTTGATACCGTTCCGGTCCGCAGGGATGTGGCTTCCCGTCACCATGATGGTCGGGAGCGACTTTTCGATTCCGTAAAGCGCAATCGCCGGGCTGGGAATCCGACCGCTGTAGATGACTTTCCAATCCGAATCCTCCGCCGCCGTCGCAATGGCCCGGAGAATCCTCCCCGTACTCGGACGCAAGTCGCCTGCAATCGCAACCGTCTTTTCCGAAGGATAATTTTTTTCACAATATGCAAGGAACGCATACGTGTAGCTGTAGCAGACCAAATCGGTCATCTGGGATACAAGCCCGCGGGCTCCGCTCGTTCCAAACCCGACGCCGCTCGAAGTCATCATATCGCTTACGAAAATCTTCATGTAAATAAATATAGATAGGAAATGGTTTGCGAAGCGAGCGGTCCAGCACTTAGAGCCGAGAACAGCGGACATTTAAGCTGTAGGGAATTAGTCCGCGGACGTCTAGGCTTTCGGGAAACGGTATGAGGGACAAGGTCAGAGCTTAGTTGAGAGAACTTGGAGCTTATAACTGCGCACGTTTAAGTTTTTGGGACAAGCTAAGCGGGACATGGGATGAGGGAATTCGAAACGAACTGTTTTCGTGAGTTCTTGTCATTCCCGTGCACACTACAATGTCATTTCCCATGTCATTCCCGTGCTCCGACACGGGAATCTCCGAGATTATCGGGGCAAGCCCGATAATGACAGCTTGGAGAGATTGCCGGGTCAAGCCCGGCAATGACAGATTAGCGAGCTTGTCGAGCTAAGCCCGATAATGACACATTAAGCGACATCCCTGGTGGATGGCTTTGACGTAAATGTTCGCTCAAACGCCCCTCGTCCCGCTCATCGTGTTCCTCTTAGCGTGTCCCTTGTCCCACTACCGATTCCTGTTTTCTGAATCCCGTATCCTCTCGACTATCAACCAATCACTATTTCCTATATTTAACCGTATATGAAAAAATTGGTGCATCTTCGTGAAAAGTGCCTGGAATGTGCGGGCTGTGTCGGCGTCTGTCCGAAAATGGCGTTGGACATATATGGGCTTGACTTACAAATCGATTCGGCGAAGTGCATTCGTTGCGGCCTTTGTGTGCGCGCCTGCCCGGCGGGAGCCTTGAAGTTCGAGGAGGTCGAAAAGTGAAGCGGACGGAATACGATGTCTTGGTCATCGGGGCGGGACCCGGCGGAAGCGTTGCCGCAAGAAATTTGGCGAAGCAGGGATTTTCTGTTTTGCTGATCGAAAAGCGCGAAAAAATCGGATATCCCGTGCGCTGTGGCGAAGCAAGCACCAAACTCGACCGGCTCCAGGAAGAATTCGGCCCGATTGACTTGGACTGCATCGAAACGGAACTGAACGGGCTTTATGTCTATGGTCCCGGCGGAGTAGAACTCGACTGTAAAATGCCCGGAGTCGGCGTGATGCTCAACCGCGAAAAATTCGACCCGCATCTCGCCCGTTTGGCGGAAGAAGACGGAGCGGAAGTCGAAACCTTTGCGCGGGCTTCTGCCCTGGGAAACGTGGAAAATGGATTTCGGACAGTTTCGATCGTAACGGCTCGGGGAACGGAAACGGTTCGGGCCAAAATGGTCATCGCGGCAGACGGCGTGGAAAGCCGTATCGGTCGGATGGTCGGGCTGGATACTCTCCAAAAGCCCGGAACGACATGCACGGGCGTCGACATCCAAATCGAAGGCCTCTTGACAAAATCCGACTACCTCACGTTTTGGCAGGGCGCGGATTACATCAACAACGGCTACATCTGGAGCTTCCCGAAAGTCAAGAGCGACGTGACGAATTTCGGCGCGGGCTTTCTCGTCTCGGACGTAAAGGACAAATGCATCGAAGAGGTGGCGTTTGATTGGTTGCATCGGCTTTTCCCGGACGCCAAGGTCGTGGAACATCACATTGTGGGCGGGCTTGTTCCCGTTTCGGGCAACCTGGAGCACACGGTCAAGGACAATCTTTTGCTTGTGGGGGATGCCGCACACCACACGAATCCGCTGACTGGCGGCGGAATCGCAACGGCAATGCGCAGCGGGCTTCTTGCGGCAAATGTCGTCGGAATGGGACTTCGTCTGGGGAATCTTTCCGAGGAATATCTGCACCTGTACGAAAAGCTCTGTATGCAGAAATTCGGGAAAAAGCATTTGCAGATTATGAAGTTCCGACGTTTTCTGACATCAAGAAGCCGGGAAGACCAAATCCGCCTATATAAAATCATCAAGGCTTATCTCGACGGAGACCAGCACGCTGTGGCGTTTTTAAAGATGCCGTTCGAAGTGCTGAAATTCGCCGTGAACTATCTGCGATTCCGGTAGTTCGAAAAATTATCGTTTGACTGCGGGAATTTCCGAACGGCGCCTCTCCAT